>NZ_JBFBJL010000004.1:0-240340 GCF_040686075.1 Streptomyces sp. NPDC086519 | reverse complement strand
GCCGTGCGCCTACACCTGAGGCCGTCCCCGGACATGGCGGTCCCGCGCCCCTCAAGGGGCGCGGGGAACTGCGCGAGCAACCACAACGCACCCGCGGCCGAAAACGTCGGCGTCCCCCTACTCCAGCGGATCCCCCGTCGGCCCGCTCACCCCCGTCGGCTCCACGACCGCGCCCTCCCAGCTCAGCGCCTTCCAGCCGTCCCCCGGGGAGCCCTCCAGGACCACCACGCCCGTGTTCGCCAGGGGGCGGGACGCGGCGAAGGGCACGTCCACGTTGTGGGCGCGGGCCGCCGTCCACATGCGGATCGCGGCGCCGTGGCTGATCATCGCGACCGTCCCGGCGCCGCTCGCGGCGGCCTCCGCGATCACCGCGTCGTAGCGGCCCAGGGCCTCGTCCCCCCTCTCCCCGCCGGGCATGCGCAGCGCGGTGTCCCCGGCCGCCCAGGCGAACACGGTGCGCATGTACCTCTCGCCGTGCTCGGAGTGGCCGGGCAGCAGCTCCAGGTCGCCGGCGGACACCTCCCGGATGCCGTCGCGGACGACCGGGTCGAGACCGCGGGCGGCGGCCAGCGGGGCGGCGGTGAGCTGGGTGCGGGTGAGGGTGGAGACGTAGAGGGCCTCGATGTCCTCGTCGGCGAGGGCTCCGGGGAGGGCCGCCGCCTGCCGCTCGCCGAGGGCGGTCAGACCGGGGCCCGGCACGGCGGTGTCGAGGAGGTATTCGACGTTGGTCGGGGTCTGCCCATGACGTATGAGGAGCAGGCGCATCCGGGGTTCCTCTCACTCGACCGCACCGTGTGGCGGCAGGAAAGTGCCGCTTCAGGGTAACCGCACCGGCATGAGCCCAGACTTCGACCTGACCGTCCCGAAGCCCGGCCGGCACGCGCTGCGCGACCGGCTCCTCGCCCTCGACAGCCGGCTGTTCCAGACCGCCGCCGAGCGGAACTGGCCGTTCGCCGAGCCGGTGCTGCCCCGGCTGAGCCGGAGCGCCAACCACGGGGTGCTGTGGTTCGCCACCGCGGCCGCGGTGGCCGCGACCCGCACGCCCCGGGCCCGCCGGGCCGCCGCCCGCGGCCTGGCCTCGCTCGCCCTGGCCTCCCTGACCATCAACACCGTCGGCAAGCGCTCGGTGCGGCGTCCCCGGCCGCGCCTGGACCCGGTGCCCGCGGTACGGCACCTGAGGCGGCAGCCGGTCACCACCTCGTTCCCCTCCGGGCACGCCGCGTCGGCGGCCGCCTTCGCGGCCGGGGTCGCCCTGGAGTCCCCGGCGTGGGGCGCGGTGGTGGCACCGGTGGCGTTCTCCGTCGCGATGTCCCGGGTCTACACGGGCGTGCACTTCCCGAGCGACGTGCTCACGGGCGCCGCGCTGGGCGTCGGCGCCGCGTTCGCCGTACGGGGCCTGGTGCCGACCCGGGCGCAGACCGGCCCGCCGCCCCAGCCGCGCGCCGAGGCCCCGGCGCTGCCCGACGGGGACGGTCTGGTGGTCGTCGCCAATCGTGCCTCCGGCAGTTCCGACCGGGTCCGGGCGCTGCGCGACGAGCTGCCGAAGGCGGAGCTGGTGGAGTGCGAGCCGGGCGAGGTGAAGACCGAGCTGGCGAAGGCGGCGCTGCGGGCGCGGGCGCTCGGGGTGTGCGGCGGCGACGGCACCGTGAACGCGGCGGCCCACATCGCCCTGCGCCACGGGCTGCCGCTCGCGGTGCTGCCCGGCGGCACCCTCAACCACTTCGCCTACGACCTGAGCGTGGAGGACGCACGGAGCCTCGGCCGGGCGGTGCGCGAGGGCGAGGCGGTCCGGGTGGACCTCGGCCGCTTCGTCTCCGGTGACCAGACGGGGGTCTTCCTGAACACGCTGAGCCTGGGCGTCTATCCGGAGCTGGTCCGGGACCGGGAGCGCTGGGCGCCCCGCATCGGCGGCTGGCCCGCCCAGGTGCTGGCCGCGCTGCGCGTGCTGCGTACGGACCGGCATCCGCTACAGGTCGAACTGCGTGGCAGGACTCATCCGTTGTGGCTGCTGTTCGTCGGCAACTGCGTCTACCACCGGATGGGCCTGGCTCCGGGCCGCCGCACCGACCTGGCGGACGGGCAGCTCGACGTACGCGTGGTGCACGGCGGCCGGCACCCTGCGCTCAGCCTGCTCTCCGCCGCCCTCGCGGGCCCGCTGCCCCTCCCCCACTCCCGGCTTGGCTCAAGCGGGAGGTACCCCCACCCCGCCCGCGCCGAGACACGGGTGAGCCGGCTGCGCCTGACCGGTGTCGCGCCCGGCACACCGCTCGCGTACGACGGTGAAGTCATCGATGTGGCAGGCGAGCTGACCGTGGAGAAGCTGCCGCAGGCGCTGACCGTGTACCGGCCGGTGCCCTGACGCGCGCGCCACGCGACGACGGCTCGTCAGTCCATATCGCGAAACGCGGGTCTCATCATTCGGCATGCGAGCGTAGCGTTGCGCATACCGCGGGACGAGGCCGTCCGGCCCCGTCCGCCGGTGTGACGCGAAGGGGTCGAGCCATGTCGAAGCCGCAGGAGACCGCTGTCTACACGCACGGGCACCACGAGTCGGTGCTGCGTTCCCACACCTCGCGAACGGTCGCCAACTCGGCCGCGTACCTGCGGGGTTCGCTCAAGCCCCACATGAAGATCCTGGACATCGGCTGCGGCCCGGGGACGATCACCGCGGACCTGGCGGCCCTGGTCCCGGACGGCCATGTCACCGGCGTCGACCACGCGCCGGGCATCCTGGACCAGGCCCGCGCGACCGCCGCCGGGCGCGGGCTGACGAACGTGGACTTCGCGGTCGCCGACGTACACGCGCTGGACTACCCGGACGACACCTTCTGCGTGGTCCACGCCCACCAGGTGCTCCAGCACGTGGGCGACCCGGTGCAGGCGCTGCGCGAGATGCGCCGGGTCACCAAGCCCGGCGGGTTCGTCGCCGCACGCGACGCGGACTACGCGGCGATGACCTGGTACCCGGCGGTGCCCGGCCTGGACGACTGGCTGGAGCTGTACCGGCGGGTGGCCCGGGCGAACGGCGGTGAACCCGACGCCGGGCGCCGGCTGCGGTCCTGGGCGCTGGCGGCGGGCCTGACCGACATCACAGCCACCTCCGGCACCTGGACCTACAGTACGGCCGAGGAGCGGGCCTGGTGGGGCGGGCTGTGGGGGGACCGTACGGTCGCCTCCTCCTATGCCGAGCGGGCCGTGCGGGGCGGTCACGCGACCAAGGAGCAGCTGGAGGCCATCGCGGCGGCCTGGCGGGAGTGGGCCGGACAGGAGGACGGCTGGTTCGCCGTACTGCACGGAGAAATTCTGTGCCGTAAGTGAGCCTGATCCGCGGATTTGGGGAAACCCGCTTTGCAGGAGGTTCACACTATGGTTCCCATCCTGCTGGTACTGCTTCTGGTCCTGATTCTTTTCGGGGCCGGATTCGCGGTGAAACTGCTCTGGTGGATCGCGCTCGCCGTACTCGTGATATGGCTTCTCGGATTCCTGGTGCGCGGCACGACCGGCGCCGGCGGCAGGGGCCGCTGGTACAGGTGGTGACACGCCACCGACCGGTGGCGGAATCAGTCGCGCGGCAGCAACGGTCCCAGCGGCCCGAGGTCCAGGTTCAGGTCCTCGGGCCGCAGTCCGTAGCGGTCCCGCAGCTCGGCCATGCGGTCCTCCAGCAGCATCAGGGTGAGCCCGATGCGCTCCTCCTGCTGTTCGGTGAGGTCACCGGTGTCGAAGCGGCGCAGCGCCTGCCGTTCCATCAGCTGGCGCAGCAGCTCCACGACGGTCAGCACGAGTTTGACCAGGTCGCGCTCGACGGTGTCCGGTTCGAGGTCCAGCCGGTTGCGGTGTTCGCTCACGTCGGCTCCCCCCACGGTGCGGGCACTTGCGCGTTGACCGAGCTGATCAGCGCGTTCAGGTCGATACGGACGAGGTCGACGTCCGCGATCCGCAGGGTGATGTCACCGGTGATGACCACCCCGCCGGCCAGCAGCCGGTCGAGCAGGTCGACCAGGGCGACCTCACGGCGTTCGACGACGGTCACCGCTGCTCCCCCGCTTCCGCCGGCTCGGTGACCGGCACCGGCTCCGGCTCTGGCTCCGCGGGCGGCTCCGTGAAGGAATAGGCCGCCCAGGGCCCGGTGAGTTCCACCCGCATGTGTGGGGCCTCGTCCTTCGTACGGTCGACCAGTTCCACGAATTCCTCGGAATCCGCGCGCGGCACGAGATAAGCGGCGTTGAGCAGGTTCTGCCCGGAGACTCCGGAAAGCATCGCGTTCTGCGGAGGGTGCAGCCGGGAATCCTCGGCACGCTCGGAAAGCCGCTGATGCAGACGGTGGGCGAATTCCTCGGCGGCCCGCCATTTCTCCTCCTGCGCGCGCGTGCTCATCCGCCGCTGCCGCAGATAGTCCCGCCCGCTGGCGGGCCGGCCGGCCGGCGCGGGCGCCTGCTCGGGCGGGTCGGCGTAGAGCTTCACGCCCCACTCGACCCGCCCGTCCAGCCGGTCGAGGGCACGCAGGAAGCCGGCCTCGCGGGCCTCCATCATGGTCCGCACGCCGCTGTCGTCCCGGAAGACCGTGGCCAGCCGGAGCGGCAGCGGCGTGGTGACCGTGGTGAGCGCGTCGATCACCCCCTGATGGGCACGGGCGGTCGCGGCCAGCCAGTCCAGGTCCTCCAGATGGTCCCGCAGCGGCTCCTCGGCGAAGTCGCCCTCCGGGACCGTGCTGACGACGGCGACCAGGCCATGGTGCCTGAGCAGCCCCGGCGGGGCGCCGGCCACGCCGGTGAGCTGGGCCTGCAGGGCCGCCGCGAACGGACGGCAGACGGCGTACACGTACCGGAGTCCGCCCTGTGCGGTCATCTGTCCTCCTCCTGGCGCTCGTGGCGCTGTCCCCGGCCGGCCTCCAGTGCCTCCAGGGCGGCCAGCCGCTCCCGCAGCTCGTGGTTCTCCCGGGTGAGCTGATCGCTCCGGGCGCGGGTGGACAGTTCGGGGTCGTGCTCCCACCAGTCGATGCCCATCTCCTTCGCCCGGTCGACGGAGGCGACGACCAGGCGGAGTTTTATGGTGAGCAGTTCGATGTCGAGCAGGTTGATCCTGATGTCACCAGCGATGACGATGCCCTTGTCCAGAACGCGCTCCAGGATGTCGGCGAGGTTGGCGCCCCCGCCGTCCCGTCCGTAGGGCTCGGGCAGCCGGCCGGCCATCGTCATCGACGGCTCCGGGAACCGGCGTACTCTTCCTCGGCCTCCGGCTCTTCCTCGTACTCCGGCTCTTCCTCGTCCTCGGTCTCCTCGGTGTCGGTGTCCTCCGCGTCCTCGTACTCGCCCTCGGGCTCCTCCTCGCCCTCGGCCTCGTACTCCTCATCCTCCCCCTGCTCGGCGTCCTCCGCCTCGTCGTAGGGCTCCTCGCCCTCGTACTCCTCGTCCGGCGCCTCGTTCTCGGCCTCGTTCTCGCCGCGCTCCTCGTTCTCCTCCTCCTCGGCCAGCGCGTCCTCGTGGCTGCGGACGACCTCGCCGTCGCGGATCTCGCCGCGCCAGCCGTCCTCCGCCTCTCCCTTGAGGGTGATGTGGCGGGCGTAGTGCTTGAGGTCGAGACGGACCCGGCGGCCCGAGGCGCGCCAGACGTTGGCGGTCTTCTCGAAGAACCCGCTGGGGTAGTACTCGATCACCAGCAGCACCCGGGTGAGGTTGTCGTCGAGCCGGTGGAAGGTGACGACCCCCTTGTGGGTGCCCTTGGCGCCCTCGGTCGACCACTGGATGCGGTAGTCCGGGACCTGCTCGACGGTGCTGCCCTTCCAGCTGCGGCTGGACCACCAGATCTTGCCCTGCCAGTTCGTCGAGGTGTCGTCGGAGCGGCTGGCGCTCTTGACACCCTTGGCGAAGGTGCTGAAGTCCTGGTAGCGGGTCCACTGGTCGTAGGCGGTGCGCACCGGCACGCCGACGTCGACCGACTCGATGATGACGGTCGGCTTCTGCCCGCTGCCCTTGCCTTTGCCCTTGCCGCCCCCCAGGTTCTTCACCTTGTCCATGACGGTGTCCTTGGCGTGGCTCAGGCCGAGCTCCAGGGCGGAGCGCAGCGGGCCCTTGCCCTCGGTGACCTTGCGGCCCGCGTCGAGGGCGAGCTTGGCGAAGCCCGGGCTGTTGCCCTCGGCGATGTCGTTGAGTTTGCCGGTGGCCTCGCCGAGCTTGCGCCCGGCGCCCACCAGCAGGCGTTCGGTCTGGGCGGAGAGGTATTCCTGCACCTCTGCCTTCAGTCGTTCGGCGGCCTCGGAGTGGGCCGCGTCCGTGAGCGGTCCGCTGTTCATCGGTCACCGCCTCCCTTCGGCCGGGCCCGGCCGGCCGTCTTCTTGGCGGCCGCCCGGCCCTGCGCGGCCTTCTTCGCCGGCGCCTTCCTGACGGGCGGCTTGGCGGACGACTTCTTCGCCGGTGGCTTCTCGGCCGCCTTCTTCGAGGGGGCCTTGCGGGCCGGCGCCTTCCGGCCGGACCGCTCCTCGCGGTCGTCCTCGGCCTTGTCGCTCCCGGCCCTGTCACTCCTGGCCTTGTCACTCCCGGCCCTGTGGCTCCTGGTCTCTTCCTCCGGCGCCTCGTCCTCCTCCAGCGCCTCGTCCTCCTCCGGCTCCTCGTCCTCGTCCCGGTCGCCGCCGAGACCGAGGTCGCCGGTGTCGGGCACGACACCCGCAAGCTGGTCGCGCACCTCCTCGGTACGGCCGTGCAGCCGGTCGGCGAGGGCGCCGAGCTGCCGTTCGACCATGGCACCGGAGGCGGCCTTGCCGACCCCGCGCAGGTCGTGCCGCAGCTGCTCCCCGATCTCCTTGAACTGCGGGTTGTCGCGCAGTTGCTGGTTGGCCAGGTCGAGCACCGCCTTCGGGGTCAGGTTGAGCCGTTTGCCGGCCACCAACGACCCGACCGCGACGGCCATTTTCAGCTTCTTGGTCCGGCCCAGCAGGTATCCGGCCCCGATCGCGAGGCCCAGTCCCATGCGGTTCATGTATGCATCCCATTCCCGGGCCCCACGCCTTTGCGCAGGGCGATCTCCAGCCGGTCGAGAAGCTCGTCCTCGGCCCGGTCGAACTCCTCCTCGTCGATCTCGCCGGCTTCCAGCCGCTCTTCCAGCCGGGCCAGTTCGGCCCGGACCGTGGCGGGGTCGTAGTAGATCCGCTCCGCCTCCTGCACCACCTTCTCGACGACCCAGGCGCTGCCGCGCACGGGCGCGAAGGGCAGTAGCAGCAGCTCCTTGATCAGTCCCATGGGTGCCTGCTCCTTCGGTTTATTGCTTCCGGGCCGCCCCGGCCGTGCTGGCCGCCGGTTCGGAGGGCCCCGGTTCGACGAAGCTGTACGGCGGGAGCGGTCCGTTGACGCTCAGGTCCAGATGCGGATGGCTCTTGCGCAGCCGCTCCACGCCGGCCAGGAAGGTCTCGGTGGAGTGCCGGTCCAGGAGGAAGGACAGGTTGACGAGCCAGCCGGTGGATTCCGGACCCACGCTGACGGCGGACGCCTCGGGCTCCAGTGCCTGCCGCACCTCGGCCGCGTCCTGGGCCTCCCGGGCCTTGACGGCGCCCGCCACCATCTCGCCGAGCTCCAGCCGGCTCTCGTAAGACCCGCCGCCCGCCTTCCGGTTGGCCTCGGCCAGGGCGCGCAGCTCGGGCCTCTCGGACATCACGCGGTGCAGCACGGCCTCTTCGACATGGCTGGCCTTGACGTTGTACTCGACCTTGCCGTCGAGGGTGCGCAGCCGCTCCAGGTAGTGGTCGGCGCGTTCGGCGAGGACCCCGGTGACGGTGTCGTCGTCCGGGGCGACACTGCCGAACCGCATCGGCAGCACGCAGCCGCCGCCCCCGGACTCCGCCAGCACGTTCTGGTGGGCGAGCAGGTCGCGGCGCTTGGGCCGGAGTCCTTCGGGGGCATCACTGACGATGGCGGCCAGTTCGCCCTCGGTGAGCACACGCACCGGGCGCGGCGGATCCCCCACCCCCTCCATACCGTCGGGCAGAGCGGGATGCGCGGCGGCCGTGATGCCGTAGACGTACGTACTCACTCCTCTTCCTCCCTCTCCTTGCGACGCGCCGTGGCGGTCCTACGGGGGCGCGACCTGGACTCGGTCTCGCCCGAGTGCTCCTCGCGGGCCTGCTTGAAGGCGTCCGAGATCGTCTCGGCGGCTCCGGAGAGCGCGCCCTTCGACTTGCCCCGGGCACCGGACTCGGTGACCTCGCCGACGAGGTCGGGCAGGCCGGGGCTCTTGTGCGGCCCGGCCTCCAGGTCGAGCCGGTTGCAGGCCTCCGCGAAGCGCAGGTAGGTGTCGACGCTGGCGACGACGACCCGTATGTCGATCTTGAGGATCTCGATGCCGACCAGGGAGACCCGCACGAACGCGTCAATGACGAGCCCCCTGTCGAGGACGAGTTCGAGCACGTCGTAGAGGCCGCTGCTACCGCCTCCGCCGGTCTGCTGTGCCGGTACAACGGTCATGCCTGTCCAACCTCCTCCATGTCGTGGGCCCTGTCCGTGGGCACGGGCGGGCGGCCTAGCGGCCACCGGGCCGGTGTGCGTCGGCGCGTCCGCGTTCGTAGCGGCGCACGCGCCGGTAGCCGGTGAGCTGTCCTTGCGGGTCGAGCTCGACCTGGTAGCTCGCCATCAGGCTCATGGTGTCGGGCACCCTGGGCAGTTCCAGGACTTCGACCTCCAACTCCCAGCCGTCCTCGGTCTGTTCGAAGGACGACACGGACTCGGCGGCCATCCCGGTGAGCTCGGCGAGCTGGGCGCGGGCCTGGCGCAGAACCTCCATGGGGCTCGGCCGGTCCGATGCCGTGTCGGGTCCGTCGTCGCGTTTGCGCTCTTTGCGTGAATCCTGCGTCTGAGACGTGTCGTTTGTGTTCGTCATGGCCACCTCTTGGTCCGAGTGGCCGGAGGTCTCGGGGTCAAACCTTCACAACCGGTCGGTGACGCGGTGCGGTCAGCCGGATCCGGTGCGCAACGCGCCGAGCCCTCGCCGGGCGGGCCCGAGCGCCCGGCGCCGGGCGGGGATGCCGGCCCAGGGCCTGGTACGGGCCTGGTCGACGGCGTCGGCGATGGTCCAGCGGCGGGCGTGCAGGGCCGGATCGGCGAGCTGGTCCCAGCTGATCGGTACGGCGACGGGGGCCCCGGGCCTGGCCCGCACGGTGTAGGGGGCCACCGCGGTCTGGGCGTAGGCGTTGCGGCCCGTGTCCAGGAAGAGCCGGTCGCCGCGGTCGGCCTTGCGGACGGCTGTGGTGAGCCGGTCGGGGTGCTCGGCGGCGAGCTGCTGGGCCAGCTCGCGGGCGAAGGCGCGGACCTCGTCGGCATCGCAGCGGCTGTTCAGCGGTACGACGAGGTGCAGTCCCCGGGATCCGGTGGTCATCGGCGCCGACGGGAGCCCGAGCCGGTCGAGCAGGTCCCCGGCCCAGCCGGCGGCCTCCCGCACCGGGGCGAAGTCGTCGCCGGGCGGGCCCGCACCGGCCGCACCTCGTCCCGGCTCATCGCACGACCGCCTCCTCGACCATCAGCCGCCCGGCCGCCGCGATCGCGTCGGCGTCGATCCCGGCGGCGTGCAGCTGCTGGTCGGGGGCGGCCGAACCCGGCATGGTCCGCACGGCGAGCCGGACCAGCCGCGGCACGGGCCTGCCGTCGGCGAACGCCTCCGCGACCGCGTCGCCGATCCCGCCCTCCTCGTGGTGGTCCTCGACGGTGAGCAGACAGCCGGTCTCCTCGGCGGCGATGCGCAGCGTCCGCCGGTCCACGGGCTTCACGGAGTACAGGTCGACGACCCGGATCGGGATGCCGTCCTCGGCGAGCGCGTCGGCGGCCTTCAGCGCCTCGTGCACGGTGACCCCGGCGGCGACCACGGTCAGCCGGTCCTCCTCGGAGGAGCGCAGCACCTTGCTGCCGCCGACCGGGAACTCCTCGTCCGGGCCGTAGATCACCGGGGCGGCCCCGCGTGAGGTGCGCAGATAGCGGATGCCGTCGAGTCCGGCCATGGTGGCGACGAGCCGGGCTGTCTGGTTGGCGTCGCACGGGTAGAGCACGGTCGAGCCGTACACCGCGCGGAACATCGCCAGGTCCTCCAGGCCCATCTGGGAGGGCCCGTCCTGCCCGATGGCCACGCCCGCGTGCGAGCCGACCAGGTTGATCCCGCTGCCGCTGACGGAGGCCATGCGCACGAAGTCGTAGGCCCGGCTGAAGAAGGCGGCGAAGGTGGAGGCGTACGGCACCCAGCCGCGCACGGCCATGCCGACGGCGCCGGCGACGAGTTGCTGTTCGGCGATGTAGAACTCGAAGTAGCGGTCGGGGTGTTCCTTGCCGAAGAGCTCGGTACGGGTGGAGTCGCCGACCTCGCCGTCCAGCGCGACCACGTCGGCGCGGGCGTGGCCGAGCGCGACGAGCGCCTTGCCGAAGGCGTCCCGGGTGGGGACCTCTTCTCCCCTTTCGTAGCGCGGGAGTTCGAGCGCGCCGGTGGGCACGGAGTGCAGGGCGCGGGCCGCCGGCGGCTCCTGCACGTGGACGCGCAGGTCGCGTACTCCGCCGAGTTCGGCGATGGCCTCCTCGGCGTCGGGCAGCGGCTTGCCGTGCATGCCCTCACGGTCCTCGACGGCGGCGACGCCCCGGCCCTTGCGGGTGCGCGCGAGGATCACGGTGGGCTGTCCGGCGGTGGAGGCGGCCTCGCCGCAGGCGCGGTCGACGGCGTCCACGTCGTGGCCGTCGATCTCCACCGTGTGCCAGCCGAAGGCCTGGAAGCGGCGGGCGTAGGCGTCGAGGTCGTGGCCGTGCCGGGTGGGGCCGCGCTGCCCGAGCCGGTTGACGTCCACGATCGCGGTGAGGTTGTCGAGGTGCTCGTACCCGGCGTGCTCGGCGGCCTCCCACACGGAGCCCTCCGCCAGCTCGCTGTCCCCGCACAGCACCCAGACCCGGTAGCGGCCGTGTTCCAGCCGCTTCCCGGACAGCGCGATCCCGACCCCGACCGGCAGGCCCTGGCCGAGGGAGCCGGTGGCGGTCTCCACCCATGGCAGCCGGCGCGGGGTCGGGTGCCCCTCCAGATGGCTGCCGAGCTTGCGGAAGGTGAGCAGCTCGGCGTCGTCGATGGCGCCGGCCGCCTTGTAAGCGGCGTACAGCAGCGGCGAGGCATGGCCCTTGGAGAGGATGAAGCGGTCGTTGCCGGGGTGCTCGGGCCGCTCGAAGTCGTAGCGCAGATGGTGGGCGAGCAGGACCGCCATCAGATCGGCGGCGGACATCGACGAGGTCGGATGCCCGGACTGGGCGGCGGCTGCCGCCCGCACGCTGTCCACGCGCAACTGCTGGGCGAGCTCGACGAGTTCGGCGGTGTTCATGTGGCTCCTTCCGGGGGATGGTCCGTGACGGATGCGGGGGCCTTCGGCAGCTCAGGCGAGGCCGTGTCCAGGGGCACCGACCAGGACCGGACGAGGCCCAGCTGGACGCCCTGGCGCGGCAGTACGGCGTCCAGCAGCCAGTCGGCGGCGACCCGGACCCGCCCCGCGGGCATCGCCGCGAGGTGGTAGCCGCGGGTCACCAGCCCGGCGGGCGGCCCGGACAGCGGCACCCCCAGCGGGTCGGCGGCGGCCTGCACACCACCGAGGTCGACGACGAACCCCAGGTCGCGGTGGCGATAGGGGCGCCGGCGCCGTCCGGCGCCGAGCGAGGCGGCCACGTTCTCGGCGGCCACCCGGCCCTGCCGCCAGGCGTGCTGCGCGGTCATCGGCGTGAACCCGCCGGGATTGACGAGGTCGGGCACCGCGGCCGCGTCCCCGCAGGCGAACACGTGGGCGCAGCCGGGCACTTGAAGGTACGGATCGACGATCAGCCGCCCCTTCTCCAGCGGCTGCCCGATGGCCTCCACGAGCGGGTCGGGCCGTACGCCGACGCACCACACGAGGGTCCGTGACGCGACGAACTCCCCGTCGGAGAGCAGCACCCCGTCCCGGGTGGCCTCTTTCACGGAGGTCCCCATCCGTACCTCGACCCCCCGGCGGCGCAGCACCCGGTCGGCCGTTCGGGACAGCTTCTCGTCCATCCCGGGCAGCACCCGGGGCGCCACGTCCAGCAGCAGCCAGCGCGGCCGCACCCCCCGCGGCAGGCGGTCGCGGCGGGCCAGCTCGGCGGTGAGCATCCGCATGTGGGCGGCGACCTCGGTCCCGGTGTACCCGGCACCGACGACGACGAAGGTGCACCGGGCCGCGGCCAGTGCGGGGTCGCCGGCCACGGCGGCCAGTTCGATCTGCCGGATCACGTGGTCCCGCAGATAGAGCGCCTCGGGCAGCCCGCGAAACCCGTGCGCGTGCTCGGCCACACCCGGGACGGGCAACAGTTTGTTGACGCTGCCGACGGTCAGCACCAGCCGTTCGTAGCCGAGGCTGCCGCCGCCGCCCTCGGGGTCGGTGTAGTGCACACGCTGCCCGTCGAGATCGACATGATCCGCCTCCCCGAGCACCGTCCGCACCCCGCGAAGGGCACCGGGCAGCGGGAGGGCGATCCGCCGGGGATCGAGGATCCCCGCGGCGACCTGGGGCAGCAGGGGCAGATACAGAAAGTAGTCGGTGGGGTTGAGCAGGGTGATCTCGGCACGGTCCCGAGCCAGCCGCGCGAGCGTACGGGCCGCGCGGTACCCGGCGAACCCCGCGCCGACAATCACGATCCGGGGTCGACGACTCACGGTGCGCCTCCGGCGATACGACGAGGTCCAGGGCCTCCCACGTAACCGTAGGCGGGACCTCGAAACGCCGCGCGTCGAAACCACCGCCTCCTGCGACGCGCTCCCGAAGAGGGGCGCGGGGCGGTGATCCGTACGCGGCCGCCGCCGCGTGGGCGCGAGCAGGCGCCTGCGATCCGCGGCCGGCCCGCCCCCACTCCACCGGCGCCCTACGTCAACCCCGGTGATGAGGCGACTCCGGGTCGGTACCCGGCTCCGCCGGCGGAGCCTGCGGCATGGGCGGATACGACAGCCCCCCGGGCGGCCCCCCGGGCGCCGTCCCCCCGACCACCCGGTGCGGAGCATGCGGCCTCTTGGGCCGCCCCGCCTCCCGCAGCCCGTAGGAAACCGCCCCCAGGATCACCGCGGTGACCAGCGCCGCGGCCCACGCCGGCAGCAGGATCGCCCACGCCAGCCCCATGGCCAGCGCCACCGCGGCCCCCGCGTACAGGGCTACCGCCCCGGACGCGCCGTACAGCATGGCGGCCCGCCGCCGCTTGCGGCCCTGCTCGCGCAGTTCCTCCCGCACGGTCTCGCGCGCGACCTGTGCCAGCTCGTCGACAAGGTCCTTGTCCAGATGTTCGAGATGATCCAGGTGTTCCATGCCCTGCGGGTACCCGGACGGGTAATGCCGTAACAGGAGATCAGCGGAGGTGGCGTCCTCCCGGCCCGCGGCAACTAGGCTCGTACGCATGGAGATTCTGGGCGCCTCCCTGCGCATCTGCGTCGACGACCTCGATACCGCGATCCCGTTCTACGAACGCCTCTCCGGCGGCAGAGCCCTGCGTTTCGAACGCGGCGGCGTGCAGGTCGCCGCGGTCGGCTCGTTCCTTCTGATGAGCGGTCCGGAGGCGGAACTGGAGGTGCTGCGCAAGGTGACCGCGACCATCGCGGTGAAGGACGTCGACGCGGCCCACCGGCTCCTTGACGGCCTCGGCGCGCGCATCCTCGCCGGGCCGGTGCCCACACCCGTCGGCCGCAATCTGCTCGCCATGCACCCGGACGGCTCGGTCTTCGAGTACGTCGACCAGCACCAGGACTGATCGAAGGCCCTGCGGCCGCATCCGGACGCCGTACCGCGCGGGCAGCGGCTCGTCACCGAGCCGCTGCCCCCGGCCGGCCGACGGCCGCCTGCCAGCGGCGTGCGCAAAGGTCAGCCGGTGGTGCGCATCTCCGCCGTGATCGCCCAGCGTTCGTGGTCCCGCCAGGCCCCGTCGATGTAGATCATGTTCGGTGAGAACCCCTCCAGCCGGAACCCGGCACCGCGGGCGAGCGCGATGGACGCGGCGTTGCCGGGCTGCACGTTGATCTCCAGCCGGTGCAACCGCATCGGCCCGAAAGCGTGGTCCACGACGAGGCCCATCGCCTCCCGCATCAGCCCCCGCCCGGCCGCGTGCGCGAACACGCCGTAGCCGAGCGCACCGCACTGGAAGCCGCCCTCGACGATGTTGTTGATGTTGATGAACCCGGCGATCTCCTTGCCGTGCTCCCCGCCCTCCTTCTCGCACACCAGGAACCCGGCCTTGCTGCGGTCCTCGATCAGGCGTCCCGCGTAGCCGGCGTAGGCCGCGTCCGTGGTGGGCGGGAACAGCCACGGCTGGTGGAGGTCCTTGCTCTCCCGGGCACGGGCGATGAACTCGGCGCCGTCCTCGTAGGTGTAGTGGCGGATGCCCACGCGGGGGCCCTCGGCGAGATAACGGGAAGCGGTGTGCGGCATCCCGTCACCCTACGCGGAGCCGGCTCAGGCGTTCCGTGGCATACGCTCCCCAGGTCCCGAGGGCCGTCAGCGCAGCGCCGGCTCCAGCAGGGTGAGTGTGCCCGCGTCCGCGTCCAGTTCCGCGGCCACCCCGAGCGGGATGGTCAGGGCCGCCTCGCAGTGCCCGAACCCGAACTCGTCCAGCACCGGCACGCCCAGCCCGCCGAGCCGGTCGAGGAGCATCGGCCGTACCTCCTCGTAGGGCCCGCACCGGTCCCAGGAGCCGAGCAGGATCCCGGCGACGCCGTCGAGCCAGCCGGACCGCAGCAGTTGGGTGATGCTCCGGTCGAGGCTGTACGGCCGCTCGCTGACGTCCTCCAGGACGAGCAGTCCGCCGCGGGCGCCGGTGTGGGTGTGCGGGGTGCCGAGGCCGGCCGCGAGCAGCCGCAGACAGCCGCCGACGGTGACGCCCCTGGCCCGGCCGCCCACCAGCGCGGCACCCCGGGAGGGGATGGTGCGGACCGTCTCCGGGGCGAAGAGGGTGGCCCGCAGATGGTCCTGTGCCTCGGCGCTCTTGACGAAGTCCGCGCCGGCGGCCACGGGCCCGTACAGGGTGGCGAGCCCGAGCCGGGTCGCGAACGCCTCGTGCAGCACGGTCGCGTCGCTGAAGCCGACGAACGCCTTCGGCCCGGCCGCCCGCATCGCCTCCCAGTCGAGCAGGTCGACCATGCGCTGTGCGCCGTAACCGCCGCGCGCGCAGAGCACGGCGGACACGGAGGGGTCGCACCAGGCCTGCTGGAGGTCGGCCGCGCGGTCCGCGTCGGAGCCCGCGAGGTACCCCAGCTCGCTGTCCCTGGCGAGCACATGGGGTGCCACGACCGGGTCGAGGTCCCAGCCGCGCAGGATGTCGAGGCCGGCCTGGAGCCGCTCCTCCACCACCGGCCCGCTCGGCGCCACGACCGCGACCCGCGCCCCGGCGAAGAGCCTCGGCGGCCTCGCCAGTCCGGCCACCGAGGTCGCCCCGGCCGGTCCGGCCGGTCCGGTCGCTCCGGTCGCTCCGGTCGGTCCGGTCGCTGCCGTCACCGCGGTCACTTCGCTCACTTCACCAGCTCCAGCTCGGGAATTCCGGGCACGTCCAGCCCGAACACCTGAGCGTAAAGGGCGAGCTCGGACTCCAGGGCACGGACCAGGGTGTCGGCACGCCGGAAGCCGTGGCCCTCGCCCGCGAAGGTGAGGTAGGCGTGCGGTACCGGGCGGCCGTCGAGCCGGGCGAGGAAGCGTTCGCACTGGGCGGGCGGGCAGATCACGTCGTCCAGCCCCTGGAGCAGCAGGAACGGCGCGGTGAGCCGGTCGACGTGCCGGCTGGGCGACCGCTCGACGTACCGCTCGGGCACCTCGGCCAGCGGGCCGATCAGGGATTCCAGGTACTGGGACTCGAAGTCGTGGGTCTCCCCCGCACCCCAGCTGGTGAGGTCGAGGACGGGGTAGGAGATGGCGCCGCAGGCGTAGACGTCGGTGCCGGTCAGGGAGGCGGCCGCGGTCCAGCCGCCGGCGCTGCCGCCGCGGATCGCGAGCCGGGCACGGTCGGCGGTGCCCTCCTCGGCGAGGGCGAGCGCGACGGCCGCGCAGTCCTCGACGTCGACCACGCCCCACTGCCCGCGCAGCCGCTCCCGGTACGCGCGCCCGAATCCGGTGGAGCCGCCGTAGTTGACCTCGGCGACGCCGATGCCCCGGGTGGTGAAGTAGGCGATGGCGAGGTCGAGGACGAGCGGTGCCCTGCTGGTGGGGCCGCCGTGCGCCCAGACGACGTACGGCGGCAGCTCGCCCTCGGGGGCGGTGTGGCCGGGGTGGTGGGGCGGGTGGATGTGGGCGTGCACCTCGCGGCCGCCGGGCCCGGCGAAGGTGCGGACCTGCGGCTCGGGGTAGTAGGCGGGGTCGACCGGGTCCTGGTGCGGGGTGCCGACGACCCGGGTGCGGCCGGAGGCGGTGTCGAGTTCGACGACCTCGTGGGCGGTGCGCGGGCCGGCGCCGACCGCGAGGACGCGGGTGCCGTGCACGGCGAGCGTGGCGGAGAACTCGGTCCACGGTCCGGCGGCGTCGGCGATCTCACCGGTTTCCGGATCGAGTATCCCGAGGGCCATCGCCCCGCGGCCGTGCAGGACGGCGATCAGCCCGTTGCCGAGCGGCGCGAACCAGTTCTGGCCGAGCCGCCACAGCGGGCCCGCGAACTCCTCCTCGCGCGGGCACAGGGGTTCGTCGTCGCGGTACAGGTTCCACCAGCCGCCGCGGTCGCTCGTGTACAGCAGCCGGTCGTCCGCGGACCACTCCACCTGCGCGACGGCCTCCGCCGGACCGCCGGCCACGGTGCGGACCTCGTGCAGGACGCCGTCGGCGCCGACCTCGCCGACCAGCAGCTCCGTGCCGTCCCACGGCATCCGCGGATGGTCCCAGGCGAGCCAGGCGGCCCGGCGCCCGTCGTGGGTCAGGCGCGGCCCGGTGACGAACCGGTGCCGGCCGTCGGTGAGTTCGCGTACGGCGGCCCGGTCGTCGGCGGCCGAGCCGTCCAGCGGTACGGCGGCCAGCACCCGCCGTACGTCGGTGGGCGCCTCTCCGGTGAACTCCTCCAGGACGCACCAGACTTCGCCCCGGTCGAGCAGCAACTGCGGGTCGGCCCAGCGGGGTCCGGGCGGGGTCAGCGGCCGGGGTGCTTCGCCGGGCTGGTACCGGTACAGCCGCTGGTCGTCGAAGTGGACGAAGACCAGCAGCGGTTGACCGCCGTCGTCGGGGACGGCGCCAGCCCACGGCCGTCCGCCGTACTCGATGACCCGGCTGCGGACGTTCCACGGCGCGGGCAGCACGGACTCGCCGCTGCCGCCGCGTACCAGGGTTCTGCGGCCGCCCTCCGCGGGCCGGGGTTCGGTCCACCAGGGCTCGTCGCCGACGAAGCCCACCCACTCGGCGAAGCCGTCGTGGGCCGCGGCCAGGGCCGCGTCGACGGGTGAGGGCCACGAGCCGTACGCCTTCGTCTCCACGTTCTCTCCTACTCGCCTATGCCGTGCTACGCCGTGCGCAGGAAGCGGTCCAGGACCTGGACGCCGAAGTGCAG
Source organism: Streptomyces sp. NPDC086519 (assembly GCF_040686075.1). Lineage (NCBI taxonomy): Bacteria > Bacillati > Actinomycetota > Actinomycetes > Kitasatosporales > Streptomycetaceae > Streptomyces > Streptomyces sp. NPDC086519. The sequence continues at coordinate 222,842 of NZ_JBFBJL010000004.1, read as the reverse complement.
GGCCTCGACGGGGACGCGTTCGTCGACGCCGTGGAACAGGGCCTGGTAGTCCAGGTCCTCGGGGAGCTTGAGCGGGGCGAAGCCGTAGCCGGTGATGCCGAGCCGGGAGAACTGCTTGGCGTCGGTGCCGCCCGACATGCAGTACGGCACCACGTGCCCGTCGGGGGCGAACTCCTCGACGGCAGCGCGCATCCGGGCGTACGTCGGTGAGTCCAGCGGTGCCTGGAGGGCGACCTCGCGGTGGTGGAACTCCCAGTCGACGTCGGGGCCGGTGAGGCGGTCGAGGGTGGCGCGGAACTCGTCCTCGGTGCCGTACAGATAGCGTCCGTCGACGAAGGCGACGGCCTCGCCGGGGATCACGTTGACCTTGTAACCGGCATTCAGCATGGTCGGGTTCGCGCTGTTGCGGACGGTGGCCTCGACCAGTCGGGCGGCCGGGCCGAGCTTGTCGAGGAGCACGTCGACGTCGGTGAGGTCGGGTTCGATGCCGTAGAGGGCAGCAAGTTCGGTGAGGGCGGCGCTGACCGTGGGGGTGAGGCGGAGCGGCCACTGGTGGGCGCCGATGCGGGTGACGGCGGCGGCGAGGCGGGTGACCGCGTTCTCCTTGTTGACCTTGGAGCCGTGTCCGGCCCGGCCGCGCGCGGTGAGTTTGAGCCAGGCCGTGCCGCGCTCGCCGGCGGCGACGGGGTAGAGGTGCCGTCCGGTGCCGTCGTGGAAGGTGAAGGCGCCCGACTCGCCGACGCCCTCGGTGCAGCCCTCGAACAGCTCGGGGTGGTGGTCGGCGAGGAACCCGGAGCCGTCCTCGGCGCTGGCCTCCTCGTCGGCGGTGAAGGCGACGACGATGTCCCGGCGCGGCCGCACCCCCTCCCGGGCCCAGCCCCGCACCACCGCCAGGATCATCGCGTCCATGTTCTTCATGTCGACGGCGCCCCGCCCCCACACGACCCCGTCGCGGATCTCCCCGGAGAACGGGTCGACGCTCCAGTCGGCGGCCTGGGCGGGTACGACGTCGAGGTGGCCGTGGACGAGCAGCGCGTCGGCGGCGGGGTCCGTGCCCTCGACGCGGGCGACGACGTTGGTGCGTCCCGCGGTCCGCTCAAGGAGGATCGGCTCCAGGCCCGCTCCCGCGAGCCGCTCGGCCGCGTACTCGGCGGCGGGCCGCTCCCGGCAGTCGCCGCCGCCGAAGTTGCTGGTGTCGATCCGGATCAGCTCCGAGGTGAACCGGACCACCTCGTCCAGTGCCTGCTGGTCAGCCATACTGCTCCTCCACCGCGGCCGAGACAATCGTGGTGACCGCCTTGAAGGTACGGATGCCGTCGTACATGGTGCCCTCGGTGTACGCCACCTTCCGCTCGCCGATCCGGTCCACGCCGGGGACGACGGTGGCGGCCTGGGCGAGGTGCTCGGCGTCGAACTCCAGGGCGACGGTGAACGGCCCGCCGGTCACCGGCTCGTGCCGTACGGCGAGCCGGGCCGCGTCCTTGGCGGCGGCGCGGATGTCGCCGGCGGTCCTGGCGGGCGTCCGGCAGACGGCCGCGTACCTCGACACGTGGTCCTTGACGGCGACCTTGAGCGCCTCGGGCGCGTAGCCGAGGGCGTCCTCGCAGGCCAGGTCGTCGCCGGTGACGAGGACGACGGGGACGCCGTACTCGGCGACGACGTGCGCGTTGAGCAGGCCCTCACTGGCACGGACGTCGTTCAGCCAGACGCCGGTGATGGAGTTGGCGAGGTAGGTGTGGGCGAGGACGCCCTCCATGCCGGCGCCGGTGTGGTAGCCGACGAAGGCGATGCCGTCGACGTCGCCGTGCTGGACGCCCTCGACCATGGACAGCGACTTGTGGCGGCCGGTCAGCATCTCGGCGCGCTCGTCGAGCTGCTCCAGGAGCAGGTTGCGCATGCTCCAGTGGGCCTCGTTGATGAGGACCTCGTCGGCGCCGCCGTCGTAGAAGCCGAGGACGGCGGCGTTGACGTCGGAGGTGAACATCGGCCGGCACCGCTCCCACTGCGGCGTGCCCGGCAGCACGTCACCGGGCCAGGTCACCCCGGTGGCGCCCTCCATGTCGGCGCTGATGAGGATCTTCATGCGCGCCCTTCTGCTCGCAGGTCACAGGCTTGTCATGCGGTGAGTGACAGCAGTCTGCGACACCGGGCACCGATGACGGGGATCTTCACGCCGCCTCACGTTACGCGTCGTCGAGGGAACTTCCTACGGGGCGTCCCACACGCCGCCAGGCACGGCCGGCGCCCGGGCCGGACGGACAACTCGGCCACGTTGCAGGCATCGTGGGCGGATCCTTCCCACGTGCGAGGGGCCAGCGGCCGGTCGCACATGGCGGCTTCGCAGCCCTGCGGGCCGCGGTCGCCTGTCGTCCACGGCTGCCGGACGCCGCCCACCGCCTTCGTCCGGCGTACGGGAGCTGTGACCGCACGGTCGAAGACCGCAGGTCCACGACGGTCTCGGTGTGGGGCACGCCGCGCGGACACGGAGGTTCCGGGCGTTCGTCCGCGTTGACCTGACGCTGAGTGGCTCCCCGCTCATCGGCGGCTTCGCCGTTCCGCCGTACGAGTGCCGTTCACACACCCACGGGACGTGGTCGGGAGCTCTCCGGCTGCGCCGACCGGCGACGCGGGAGAAGATGGCCGCTGGGGGGAGTGACCACGCGGTCGGGGTCCGCAGACCCGGCCCTCGACGCTGTTGAGTGAAGTGGTGTGAACATGTCCCAAACATCACAGAACAACCCTGCCTGGCGGCGGATACCCGAGGACGTGGCCGACGCGGCAGTCACGGTGGCACGGGCCGCCGGGCGGGCGGTCCTCCACCCGAAGTCCACGGTCGAGCGCGCCCGCCATCTGCCGGACATCGTGCCCATGCTGGGTCAGGCGGTGAAGCCGCTCCTGACCGGGCGCGTGGACGACTGGCGCGGCGAGTACGCCTACACGCTGGGTCAGCAGGCGTTCGTCTACGGGTTTCCGTACATCTACAACGCCGGGCTGAGGCACGACTGGGTGACACAGCCGCGGAACCCCTCGACGGTTCCGTACGCGGCCGTCAACCATTTCTGGCACGCCGAGCGGTTGCTGGACGCGACCTACCGCGACGGCGGCTGCCCCAACAACGACACCCTGTATTCGGCGGCCTGGGTGAACCTCGGCAGCGAGCCGGTCGTCCTCTCCCATCCCGACATGGGTGACCGGTACTTCACCTTCGAACTGGTGGGGATCACGTCCGACAACTTCGACTACGTCGGTCAGCGCACCACCGGCTCAGGCGCGGGCAGCTTCGCCCTGGTCGGTCCGGAATGGCAGGGAGAGCTACCCGCCGAGGTGCGGCGCCTGAAGAAGGCCCCGAGCCCGTGGGTTCTCATCCTCGGCCGCACCCTCGTCAGCGGCCCGGACGACGTGCCACGCGTCCGGGAACTCCAGAGGCAGTTCCGGCTCACCCCGCTCAGCCTGTTCGGCAGGCCGGACGCGAAGGTCCCCGAGAGCCGTGAGGTCCTGACGCCGGTCCTGGCGGAGGAGGATCCCCTGGGGCCGTGGAAGACGCTGAACGCGATGCTGGCCGAGAACCCCCCGCCCTCCCATCACCACGTGCTTCTCCAGCAGTTCGCCCAGATCGGTGTGGGCCCCGGCCTCGACGTCGAGGCGCAGCCCGACGCGGTGAAACGAAGCCTGATCCGGGCCGCCGCCGTCGGTGTGCCCCTGCTCAGGCAGCAGATCCTGAGCGGCGACTGGGCCCACCTCGTCAACGGCTGGCGCTACCCTCCCCCGCAGATGGGACGCTTCGGCGACGACTTCCTCAAACGCGCCGCCGACCAGTCGCTGATCGGTGTCGCCGCCAACGACCCCGCCGAAGCGGTCTACTTGCTCAACTTCGACGACGCGGACGGCGACAAGCTGGCCCCCGAGGGCCGGTACGAACTGCACTTCCCCGGCGGGGGCCTGCCCCCGGTCGACGCGTTCTGGTCGCTGACCGCCTACGGGGAGGACATGAACCTCATCGCCAACCCGGCCGACCGCTACTCGGTCGGTGACCGCAGCGCCGGTCTGCGGTGGGACGAGGACGGCGGACTGACCATCCACCTGCAGAGCGAGCCGCCCGACCGGGAAAGGGAAGCCAACTGGCTGCCCACCGCGAAGAAGGGCGCCTGGTTCGTGGCCCTGCGCATGTACCGGCCCCGCCCGGAGGTGATCGACGCGACCTGGGAGTGCCCCGCGCTGACCCGCGTCGCCTGACGTCCCCGTACCGGGACTCCACTCGGCCCCGGACGTCCCGTCCGGGGCCGAGCTGTTGACCTCGCCGAGAAACCGCAGGTCGGAACGGTGGCGCAGGGGCCCCGGCGGGATTCGGACCCTGCCGCGGCCGGCTTGGGAGCGCGCGGGGCCGTTCCCCCGGTGCGGAAGATGCCGTCCGGACGGATGATCGGAGGAGGCCCGGAGAAAGGAGGGGCCGCATGCGAGGGGAGACCGTCCGGAAGACCACCCCGCCTCGGGTTGCCCCGAATCTGCGTGACTACGACGCGGAGTGCGCGGGTTTCTCGTGGTCGCGGGCGCGGGACGCGCTGCGGGGGCTGCCCGGCGGACGAGGGCTGAACATCGCGTACGAGGCCGTGGACCGGCACGCGGCGTCGGCTCGCGCGGCGGCGGTCGCCCTGCGCTGCGTCGGGCGGGACGACTCCGTGACCTGCGTGACCTACGGGGAGCTGGCCGGGTCCACCGCGCGGTTCGCGAACGTGCTCGGCAGGCTCGGCGTCGGTCGGGGCGAGCGGGTGGTCACACTGCTGGGACGCTGCCCCGAGCTGTACACCGTGGTCCTGGGCACGCTGAAGAACACCAGCGTCCTGTGCCCGCTGTTCTCCGCCTTCGGCCCGGACCCGGTGGCCCAGCGGCTGCGGCTGAGCGACGCCCGGGTGCTGGTCACCACGGCGGAGCTGTACCGCAGGAAGGTCGCCGGACAGCGCGACGGGCTGCCCGGTCTGCGGCATGTGCTGATCGTCGGCGGCGGCGCGGACGCGCCGGCGGGCACGCTCTCCTTCGACGCGCTCATGGCCGACGCGGACGACACGTTCAGCATTCCGCCCACCGCGCCGGACGACATGGCCCTGCTCCACTTCACCAGCGGGACCACGGGCACGCCCAAGGGAGCGGTGCACGTGCACGAGGCCGCCGTGGCCCACTACGTGACCGCGTGGTACGCCCTCGACCTGCACCCGGACGACGTGTACTGGTGCACCGCCGATCCCGGCTGGGTGACGGGCATGTCCTACGGGATCGTCGCCCCGCTCATGCACGGGGTGACGGTCGTCGTGGACGAGGGCGACTACGACGCCCGCCGCTGGTACCGGATCCTCGCCGAGCAGCGGGTGAGCGTCTGGTACACGGCGCCGACGGCCCTGCGCATGCTGATGCGGACGACACCCCGGACCGGGCCGTACGACCTACCCCGCTCGTTCGACCTGGGCGCGCTGCGGTTCATCGCCTCGGTCGGCGAGCCGCTCAACCCGGAGGCCGTGCTGTGGGGGCGGGACGTGCTGGGGCTGCCGGTGCACGACAACTGGTGGCAGACCGAGACCGGCGCCATCATGATCGCCAACCTCGCCGCCTGCGACATCCGCCCCGGCTCGATGGGACGTCCGCTGCCGGGCGTGGCAGCGGCCGTGCTGCGGCGCGGCGAGGACGGCCGGGCCGAGGTGAAGGGCGGGCACGTCACCGTACTGGAGGAGCCCGGCGTGGAGGGCGAGCTGGCGCTGCGGCCCGGCTGGCCGTCCATGTTCCGGGGTTATCTGCACGACGAGCGGCGCACCGCGGCGGCCTTCGCGGACGGCTGGTACCTCACCGGCGACCTGGTGCGGCGCGACGCGGACGGCTGGTACTGGTTCGTCGGCCGCGCCGACGACGTCATCAAGTCGGCGGGACACCTCATCGGGCCGTTCGAGGTGGAGAGCGCCCTGATGGAGCATCCGGCGGTCGCTGAGGCCGGGGTCATCGGCCGTCCCGACCCCGTCGCCGGGAACATCGTCAAGGCGTTCGTCGCACTGCGACCCGGCTTCGACCCGACCACGGCGATGCGGCAGGACCTGCTGGCCTTCTCCCGCCGCCGGCTGGGCCCGGCCGTGGCGCCCCGCGAGATCGCCTTCGACCAGCACCTGCCGCACACCCGCAGCGGCAAGGTCATGCGCCGCCTGCTGCGGGCACGCGAACTCGGCCTGCCCGAGGGCGACATCTCCACCCTGGAGGACTCCGCCCACGGCGCCGCCGCCTGCCCGCGGGGGGCCACGCGGAGGACGGAGCGGTCCGTATGAGCACCACCCGTACCCGGCCGAACCCGCAGGCCGCGCACCGGCTGGCCCTGCTGGAGTCGATGCTGCGGGTCCGCCGGTTCGAGGAACGCTGCGTGGAGCTGTACAGCGCGGCGCGCATCCGGGGCTTCATGCACCTGTACATCGGTGAGGAGGCCGTCGCCGTCGGCGTCAACGAGGCGCTCACCGACGACGACGCCGTCGTGTCGACGTACCGCGAACACGGCCACGCACTCGCCCGCGGGGTGCCGGCCGAGGCGATCATGGCGGAGATGTTCGGGAAGGCGACCGGCTGCAGCCACGGCCGTGGCGGCTCCATGCACCTCTTCGACACCGAGCGCCGCTTCTACGGCGGCAACGCCATCGTCGGCGGCGGGCTGCCGATCGCGGCCGGCCTCGCCCTCGCCGACCGCATGACCGGCCGGAACCGGATCACCTGCTGCTTCTTCGGCGACGGGGCCTTCGCCGAGGGCGAGTTCCACGAGACCGCCAACCTGGCCGCGCTCTGGCAGCTGCCCGTACTGCTGGTCTGTGAGAACAATCTGTACGCCATGGGCACCGCGCTGGCCCGCCACCAGGCCCAGACGGACCTCGCGCTGCGTGCCGCCGGGTACGGCATGGCCTCCTGGGCCGTCGACGGCATGGACGTCCTCGCCGTCGAGGACGCCGCCCGGCGGGCCGCCGAGGGGGTGCGGGGCGGAAGCGGGCCGCACTTCCTGGAGATGCGCACGTACCGGTTCCGCGCCCATTCCATGTACGACTCCGACCGCTACCGCGACAAGGCCGAGATCGAGCGCTGGAAGGAAAGGGACCCGGTCGAGGGGCTCGCCCGGCGGCTGCGGGAGGCGAAGGAGCTGTCCGACAAGGCCCGCGGCGCCCTGGAGGACCGGCTGGCCGCCGAGCTCGACAGTGCCGTGGCGGCGGCGGAGTCGGCGCCCGAGGAGCCCGTCGAGGATCTGCTGAAGTACGTCACCAGCCCGGTGGAGGCGAGCCCGCCATGACCGCGACCCACACCCCTGCCGCGAAGCCGGCCGCCGCCTCCGACCGGAAGACGACCTACCGGGAGGCGATGCGCGAGGCCCTCCGCGAGGCGCTGCGGGCCGACGACCGGGTCTTCCTGATGGGCGAGGACGTGGGCCGGTACGGCGGCTGCTTCGGCGTCAGCCTCGGTCTGCTGGAGGAGTTCGGGCCCGACCGGATCCGGGACGCCCCGCTGTCGGAGTCCGCGTTCGTCGGCGCCGGCATCGGCGCGGCCCTGGCCGGCCTGCGGCCGGTCGTCGAGATCATGACGGTCAACTTCAGCCTGCTCGCCCTGGACCAGATCCTCAACAACGCGGCGACCCTGCTGCACATGTCGGGCGGCCAGCTGCCGGTCCCGATCGTGATCCGGATGACCACCGGTGCGGGCCGCCAGCTGGCGGCCCAGCACTCGCACAGCCTGGAGGGCTGGTACGCGCACATCCCCGGCCTGCGGGTCCTGGCCCCGGCGACCCTCACCGACGCCCGCCACATGCTGGCCCCCGCGCTCGCCGACCCCGACCCCGTGCTGATCTTCGAGCACGGCAGCCTGTACAACGTCTCCGGCGACCTGCCCGCCGACGCCGGCCCCGTCGACCTCGACCACGCGGCGGTCCGCCGGTCCGGCACGGACGTCTCCCTGATCACCTACGGCGGCTCGCTGCCCAAGGCACTGGCCGCCGCCGACGACCTCGCGAACGGCAGCATCAGCGCGGAGGTCATCGACCTGCGCACCCTGCGCCCCCTGGACGACGCCACGATCGGCGGCTCGGTCGCCCGCACCCACCGGGCCGTCGTCGTCGACGAGGGCTGGCGCACCGGAAGCCTCGCCGCCGAGATCTCCGCCCGCCTCGCCGAGCAGCACTTCTACGACCTCGACGCCCCCGTCGAGCGGGTGTGCAGCGCCGAGGTGCCCATGCCGTACGCGCGCCGGCTCGAGGAGGCCGCGCTCCCCCAGACCGACGGAATCGTCGCGGCCGCCCGCCGCACGGTCGGCGAGCCCGCGCCGGCCACCGGAAGGCCGGGCTGACATGACCGAGTTCACCATGCCCTCACTCGGCGCGGACATGACCGAGGGGCTGCTCCAGGAGTGGCTCGTGGCCCCCGGCGACCAGGTGCGCAAGGGCGATGTCGTGGCGGTCGTGGAGACCGACAAGGCGGCCATCGAGGTCGAGTGCTTCGAGTCGGGAACCGTGGGACGGCTCCTCGTCCCGGCGGGAACCCGGGTACCGGTGGGGACCCCGCTCGCGGTGATCGAGGGCGGGGCCGCGGCGGGGGCGCGGGCGGCCTCCCGGGCACCGGCCGCCGCACCGCACGAGCGCCCCGAACCCCGACGAGAGCCGGCCCGGGAGGCGACGCACACCCGCAGGACGAAGCCGGCCGGCCGGCCCGTACGGACGGCAGCCGGACCCGGGCAGCCCCCACCGCCGGTGCCCACCGAGGCCGCCGCGGCTCTCGGAGCCGGACCGCTGGTGCGGCACCTGGCAGAGCTGCGGGGCGTCGACCTGACGACGCTGCACGGCACCGGCACCGGCGGACGTGTCACCCGCGCCGACGTCGAACACGCCCCGCCGCCCCACGTGTCCAGGGTGCGGTCGACCCCGTACGCCCGACGTCTCGCCCACGACCTCGACGTCGACCTGACGGACGTACGGGGTAGCGGGGACGGCGGGGCGGTACGGGCGGCCGACGTGCGCGCCCGCGCCGGGCAGGGCGAGCGGAAGCGGCCCCAGAACGGGGCACGGCGCACGCCCGCGGCCGTACCGGCCGCCGACCGCCCGGAACAGCGTACGGACGCGATGCGCCGGGCCGTCGCCGAACTCATGAGCCGCTCCAAGCGGGAGATCCCGCACTACTACCTGTCCACCACCATCGATCTCACGGCCGCCGTGGACTGGCTGCACCGGGTCAACCGCGGCCGTCCGCCCGCCGACCGGCTCGTGCCGGCCGCCCTGCTGCTGAGGGCCGCCGCGCTGGCCGCGCGCGCGGTGCCGAGCCTCAACGGCTACTGGCGCGACGACGGGTTCGTCGCCGCGTCCGAGGTGAATCTGGGCGTCGCGGTCTCGCTGCGGCGGGGCGGGCTGCTGGCGCCGGTGATCCACGACGCCGACACCCTGCCGCCCGACGCCCTCATGAACCGTCTCAAGGACCTCGTCGAGCGCACCCGCCGGGGACGGCTGCGCGGCAGCGAGGCGTCCGGCGCCACCCTGACCGTCACCAACCTGGGCGACCAGGGCGTGGAGAGCGTGTACGGCGTCATCCATCCGCCCCAGGTGGCCCTGGTCGGCTTCGGCGCGGTCGTCGAACGGCCCTGGGCGGCCGGAGGCATGCTCGGCGTGCGCCCGGTGGTGACCGCGACCCTGGCCGCCGACCACCGGGCCACGGACGGGGCCGTGGGAGCCCGCTACCTCACGGCGGTCGACCGACTGCTGCGCAGACCGGAGGAGCTGTGAGTCCTGTGCATCCCCTGACCGACGCGGAGGCCACGGCGGTGATCAAGGAGTCGATCACGCGGATCGTTCCCGACGCGGACTTCAGCCTGGTCCGGCCGGACGACCGGTTCCGTGACGTGCTCGAACTCGACTCGCTCGATTTCCTCAGCCTGGTGGAGCTGCTGTCCGAGCGCACCGGAGTCCGTATCGACGAGGAGGACTACCCGGAACTGACCACCCTGGCGGACGCCACGAGGTTCCTGGTCGGCAGGTCCCAGGGCGCGGCCGGTTCCCCACCGTGAGGCCCCCGAGTACGAGGTCGGCGTACCTCGTACTCGGACTCAGGAACCGGACGGAGCGGGCCGGGCGTCGTCCCTCCGCCAGGCCAGGTTCCCGGTGACCGAGACCACGCCGTCCACGCCCCGGCACAGCTGTTCCACGACGGGAATCAGGCTGCGGTACTCCACGGTGCCGCCGAGTTCGACCCGCCCGGCACGCACCTCGACGGTCACGTCCGCCGGTTCGAGCCCGAGCGTGCCGTGCAGCAGGTCCCTGGTGATCTCCTCGCGGATGGGGTCGTCGCCGCGCAGGAAGACCCGCAGCAGGTCACGACGGCTGACGATGCCCAGCAGCCGGTCCGCCTCGTCGACCACGGGCAGCCGCTTGACGTGCTGGGTCTCCATGAGACGGGCCGCCTCCACCACACTCCACTCCGGACGGGCGCACACCGCGGGAGCCGACATCAGCTCCTCGGCCCGGGCCCCCTCGGCCTTCGCCCGTTCCCAGGCCTCCAGGTGCGGGACGGCGGTCCGGCCCGACGGGTCGGTCTGATCGGCGCTCTTGCGCAGCAGGTCGGCCTCGGACACCACCCCCATGGGGCGCCCCAGATCGTCCACCACGGGTACGGCGGTGACGTCGTTCTCCGCCAGCAGCCTGACCAGTTCCTTGAACGGGGTGTCCCGCCGTGCCCGGACGACGGGCCGGGTCATGAGCTCCTCGACCGTTCGGTGGTGCATGGTGCCTCCCGGATACGAGCCGCCCGCCTGGCGGTCGCGGCACTCTCGCCCCCGTGCGGCGCCGGGTCCCGCGTGGCGGGTCGGATACAGACCATTCTGCGGAGAGTTCAGCGATCATGCGAGCTCACCCCGGCGGCCGACGCGTCGTGCCGGCTCCCTGACGCCGGTCGCGCGACGGTGCCGGGGCGAAGACGCGCGGCACCGAGCGCCCATACGGCCACGAGGCGAGCGCCCGCACGGCGTTCACCCCCTCGCTTCTCCCGGGTCGCCGGGCTCCGTGCGGGGCCGGCGGAAGACCGGGGCCTGGCCGGTCCGCCACGGGCGTACGGCGGCCAGCGCCTGTTCGACCGCGGACTCCAGCGCGCCGCTGGTGTCGACCGCCACTGCCGCGGGCCACGGCGGTTCCCTGACGGCCATGGCGCGGGCGATGCCGGGACCGGCGTCGGACGCGCCGGGGGCGCGCGTGCTCAGGCGGGCCTCCGACACATCGACCGGCACGTGGCAGTGCAACGCCGTCAGGTCGGCGCTGACGCGTTCGGCCATCCGCACGGCCGCTTCCCGCTGCCCCGCGTCGGACCAGGTGGCGTCCAGCACGACCGACTCGCCCAGGGACATCAGGGCGGCAGCGCGGTCGAGCAGGGCGGCGTAGGTTCTGGCCGTCCACTCGGGCGTGTACAGCCCCTCGCCGTAGCCGGCGGCCGCGGACTGCCCGGCGGGAATGCCGGCCAGTTCCTTGCGGATCCGGTCGCTGCTGAGCAGCGTGACGCCCAGCCGGTCGGCCAGTGCTCCGGAGAGGGTGGACTTCCCGCTGCCGGGCAGTCCGCCGACGAGGACGAGGCAGACGGCGGAGGCGCGCAGATGCCGCAGTGCGATGGCGGCAAGCAGGCGCGAGGCCGCGTCCGCGCCGGGCGCGCCCTGGCGGGCCTGGATCACCGAGACCTTGGCGCGGACGAAGGCGCGGTAGGCGACGTAGTGGTGCCACAGCGAAGGGGGCGCGGGGTCACCGGAGTACTCGCAGTACCGGGCGAGGAAGTGCGCCGCGGCCTCCGGAGCGCCGAGCCGTTCGAGGTCCATGGCGAGGCAGGCGGCGTCGTCCAGGCCGTCGAGACGGCGCAGACCGTCGTCGAACTCCAGGCAGTCCAGGACACGGGGTCCGTCGTCGAGGCAGAAGATGTCCTCGGCGAGCAGGTCGCCGTGGCCGTCGACCACTCGGCCCTGCTGGATACGGGCGTCGAACAGCCGCCTGCGACCGGCGAGATAGCGGCGCACCAGCCGCTCGGCCTGCGTGCCGCGGTCGGCCCCGGCCGTGTCCGCGGTCAGTGTGCGGACCTGTGCGAAGTTGGCTTCCCACCGCGCGGACAGCGCGTCCCGCGTGCCCTGAGCGTCCACGTCGGGTCCGCGGGGTGCGGCCGCGTGCCAGGCGGCCAGGTGGCGGGCGACGGTCCGAAGGACGTCGTCCACGGCGGCCCCGTCCCGTACGAGGCCGGAGAGACGGCGGTCCTCCGGCATGCGGCGCATCACCACGACTGGTTCGGGCGATTGCTCGTCGGGGCTGCGGAACTCGCCCAGGCCCACGTACACGTCGGGTGCGAAACGGCGGTTGAGGGCGACTTCGCGCTCGCAGGCGGTTCGGCGCGCCGCGACCGTGGTGTAGTCCAGGAATCCGAGATCGACCGGCTTCTTGAGCTTGTAGACCCGGTCACCGACGAAGAACAGCGTCGCGGTGTGCGTCTCGCACACCCCGGCGCGTGGCGGCGGCCCGCCGTCGCGTCCGGCGGTGGAGCGCGACGGGGGCGCGTCGGACCGTGGCACCGGCGGCGCCGGTGTGCCGCGCAGGCCGGGCTCAGTCATGGGGAACGACAGCGACAGGGCAGCGCCCGTGATGGATGGCGGCCTGTGCCACGGGACCGAGGTGGGGCGCCAGACCGGGACGATGCCGGCGCCGGCCCACGACCAGCACCGAGGCCTGCTCGGCAGCCTGTACGACGGCCCTGGCCGGACTTTCCAGCCGGACGCTGTCGGCCACGTCCACCCGGGGGTACTTCTCCCGCCACGGGTGCAGAGCCCTGCCCAGCTGCTCGTGCGCGTCCCGCGTCATCCGCTCCCCGACCTCGTGGTCCACGCCCCAGGGCAGCCGTGCGTGCAGCGGCACGCTGCGGCCGTGGACGGCCAGGAGAGGAACCCCTCTGGCCGCGGCCGTGTGGAAGGCGAAGTCGAGCAGGTTGTCCGAGGAGCCGTGCAGTTTCAGGGCCACGACCACCCGGCCCGGCACGGCCGCGGGCGGTCCCTCCTGCCGGGGCCCGGCCCGCACCAGCACCACGGGCCGCTCGGCCCGGGCGACGACCGGCATGCTGACATCACCCAGGAAATAGCTCTGCACGGGCTCCAGACCTCGCGAACCGAGCACCGTCATCTCCGACTCCGACGCCGCTCGCACGAGGGCGTCCTGGGCGTCGTCGGCGACCAGGCTTCCGACCACGGACAGCCCCGGATGGCGCGCCTGGAGCTCCGCCTGCGCGGTGTGGACGAGACGCTTCGCCCAGTAGTTCTGGTCGACCTCCGCGGGAAGGCGGGCCGGTTCCGGTGCCAGCAGCGGCCATGCGTGCAGCAGGCGCAGGGTGAGCTTGCGTTTCTCGGCCTCGTCGGCGGCCCAGCGGGCGGCGGCGATGCTCTCGGGCGAGCCGTCGAGGCCCACGGTGACGACTGGTTGCACAGCGGCGGCCTCCGTCCCGTAAGAAGTGCCTGACATCGTTCTCCCATTCGAGGATCCCCCGATCCGCTTTTCGCCGCATACGGAGGGCCTCAAGGCGTGGAATCCGGCCTCCAGGGCGTCGTCCCGGCACAGCAGGATCCGCGGCAGGTCGCCGCGGGTGCCGATGCCCATCAGGCGGTCCGCCTGGTCCACCGCGGCCGGCCGCTTGAGTTCCCACGGTGCACAGGAGGCCGGGTGATCGCCCGGTACTCGGCAGACGTGTCGGGGCCGGGCCCGCACGGTCAGTTCTCCTCCGGATCCGGTGGATCCACCGATGCCGGAGCGTCGGCGGGCGGCCGGGACGGCAGAGCGGCGAAGGCCAGCGCGGCACCGGGCGCCGCCACCGCGGCACCGACGGTCAGCCCGGGGTCCATGCCGCCGACGAACGCCGAGCGGGCCGGCGACGCGAGCAGCCTGCCGGACGTACCGCCCACCCGCTGGGCGAGTTCCAACGCCCCGCCGAGCGAGCTGCGCACTTCGCGGTCCGGGACGCCGTCGGCCTTGCCGCCTTCGCCCGATGATGTTCCGCTCCGGCTGCGGCTGTTCGGCCCTCGCCGTGGAGCCTGATGGCCCCTACGCGGAGGGCGCCGACCCGGACAGCATGGAAGGACGACGCTCGAACACGCCGCGGCGGACCGTGGAACGTTCCGTCACGCATACGGAGGTGAAGGGCCAGATGTCGGTTCACGAGGACTTGGTGCACGCCCGGCATGCTCTCGACGAGTTGGTCACAGTGGTGGATCGCATCCGGATCCGCCTCGGGAACGGCCCGGACGTCCGCCGGGCCCGAGCGGACGCCGACCACCTGCGAGAGGACCTCGACCTGTTGCGGCAGAGCGCTGCGGCCGGGGAGCCGACTCCGATTCCCGCGCAGCCGCGGATCGTCTTCATTCCCCGTACGCCGGACGACCCCTCGATGTGGGTCGGCTGCGACGACGAGGGCATCGGCTCGCACCACGGTCCCGAACGGCGGCACACCCGCCCCGCACATCGGCTCTTCCACCGGGATCCGGGTTTGGCCTGAGCCCCCGAGCGGTTCGTGAGGTCCCGAAGATCGTCGGTTCTTTCCCTGGCCGGGCACAACTAGCACACCGCCTCGACGGGTGCGGGGGCCGTTCGGCGCGCCGGGGCCGTTCGGCCCCTGCCGAGGGGACGAACGGCACACGCCCTGCCGTGGGCCGGCCGGTCACCATGAGGGCAGCCGTAAAGGGCGCGGTTTCTGCGCCGAAAGCGCGGACGCGCAGGGAGCAGGTGGGAAGCGGCAGCCCCGTCCCCGGTCTGAGCCGGGTGGGCCCGCGGAGTACCAGGAAGCGGGCTGCCGGAAGCAAGAGACCTCCGCATCCACGAAGAAAGGCCGAAGGCGTCATGGTCCAGACATCATGGACGACGACAGGTGTGTTCACAGGTCAGGGGGGCGTGCGTACCGACGAGGCGGGCGTCGTGACCGGGGAGCTGACCGTGCACACCACGTGGGACGGCAGGCAGGCCGTTGTCAGGGTCCAGTACAGCGGCACCTCCCGGTGGTTCACGCTGACCGGAAGCCCGGTGCCCTGTCCCTCTCGGCAGGGCAGCCGAGATCTGCACCAATCGGTGGTGGAAGCGGTGCGGGCCGGCGGCGGCACGACCGTTCCACACCACGACAAACTGTGGGTACGGCCTTGAGCACCGGGCCGGGGAACCGGCTCCCGTGGGCCCGCCCCCTCGCTGGGTCCGGGGACGGCGTAACGCGGCGGTAAGCCCACGCCCTCGCTCAACCACAGCTCCTGCCCGGGCACCACGGCCAGTTCGGCTCTCGTGGGTGCACCGTCTGTTCGGAACTGGTTGGGAATGCGGGACGGCCGGGGTGAGGATGGAGGTACGCGCACATCACGTCGCTCGCCGTGCCCGCGTGTTCCCCCGCGTTCCGCCGTGTTCCGCCGTGTTCCGCCGCGGAAAGGAGGCCGCATCATGTACTTCGTTGATCGCCGAGACGCCGGCCGACAGCTGGCGGCCCGGCTGAAGCACATCAAGGGTCCCGACGTCGTGGTGCTGGGGCTCCCCCGCGGAGGGGTCCCCGTCGCCGCAGAGGTCGCCCAGGCCCTCGGCGCACCGCTGGATGTCTGCCTCGTACGCAAGCTCGGCGTGCCCGTCCAGCCGGAACTGGGCATGGGCGCCATCGGCGAGGGCGGCGTCCGAGTGATCAACGACGAGGTGGTGCGCAGCGCCCGGGTCACCCCGGACGAGCTGGCCGCGGTCGAGGCGCGCGAGCGGGAGGTGCTGGAGAGCCGCGCCCGACGCTACCGGGGCGGGCGGGAACCCCTGCGGCTCGACGGCCGCACGGTGCTGGTCGTCGACGACGGGGTGGCCACGGGTTCGACCGCGCGAGCGGCCTGCCGGATCGCCCGTGCTCGCGGGGCCGCACGGGTCGTGCTCGCGGTTCCCGTGGCACCGCATGACTGGACCACACGGCTGGGCGCGGACGCCGACGAACTGGTGTGCCCGCACACGCCGTGGAACTTCTACGCCATCGGTCAGTTCTACGCCGACTTCTCCCAGACCGACGACGACGAGGTCGTCGCCTGCCTGGAGGACGCCTTCGCCCGCCCGGTGAGCACCCGCCGGGTTCCGCCGGGTCATGCCCTGCCCGAGGACCGGGAGGCCGCTGTGCGAGCCGGCCCGCTGGTACTGCGGGGAGAGCTCACGGTCCCCGAGGGCGCACCGGGGATCGTGGTGTTCGCGCACGGCAGCGGCAGCAGCCGCCACAGCCCGCGCAACCGGTTCGTCGCGGCCGGCCTGAACCGGGCCGGGCTGGGCACGCTGCTGTTCGACCTCCTCACCGAGGCGGAGGAGTCCGACCGGGCCAACGTCTTCGACACGGACCTGCTCGCCCGTCGGCTCACGGCCGCCACCGGCTGGCTGCGCGAGCAGCCCGAGGCCCGGGCGTCGGCCATCGGATACTTCGGCGCGAGCACCGGTGCGGCCGCCGCGCTCTGGGCCGCCGCCGAGCCGGGGTCAGGGATCGCCGCGGTCGTCTCCCGCGGCGGCAGGCCCGATCTCGCCGGACCGCGGCTGCCGGCGGTGACGGCGCCCACGCTGCTGATCGTCGGGGGCCACGACCAACTGGTTCTCGGTCTCAACCGCGAGGCACAGGCCAGGCTGCGCTGCGAGAACCAGCTCACGGTCGTCCCCGGCGCGACCCACCTCTTCGAGGAACCGGGGACCTTGGAGAAGGTCACCGACCTGGCCCGTGACTGGTTCACCGACCACATGGCCCCGGCCGCTCACGCGGCGGGCAGATTCTGACTGCGGGGCCGCGGGCCCCGCAACGGCGTCTTCCCTTGTGGCCGGTGACCGTGACGCTCTCGATGACCTCGCCCGCCGCGTTCGCCCTGTCCGTCCGGCCGGACGGCCCCCTGTCAGGGCCTTTCGACCCCTGCCGCCCAGGAACGGCTGGGTTGAGGCTGGGGGGCGGGGCCGATGCCGACCGAAGGGCGTGGAACCGGTGATCACACGAGTGCGGATGCCGCACCGGCATCTGACGCCGCCCGCCAAGCCGGGGCCGCCGCACGAGCCGCCCAAGCC
This sequence comes from Streptomyces sp. NPDC086519, assembly GCF_040686075.1. Taxonomy (NCBI): domain Bacteria; kingdom Bacillati; phylum Actinomycetota; class Actinomycetes; order Kitasatosporales; family Streptomycetaceae; genus Streptomyces; species Streptomyces sp. NPDC086519. The sequence continues at coordinate 205,768 of NZ_JBFBJL010000004.1, read as the reverse complement.
TCCGTCCCGGCAACCGCGGCCGCTCGGCGGACGGTGGATGTTCTGGTGGATCCTGATGACGCTCGTCTTGGTCCTGCTGCTCTCGCGCGCCCGCTCCGGGCCCCATGCCACGTCACTGTCCTACAGCGACTTCGTGGCCAAGGTCGGGGCCAGCCAGGTGCAGACGGTCGACGTCAACGACAAGGGCGCGGTCAGCGGCAGCCTGAAGGACGGCACGAAGTTCACCACCCAGATCCCCACCGCGCTGGGCACCGGCGCCCAGCTCCAGCAGCAGCTGACCTCCCACCACGTACAGGTCAAGGCCAGTCAGAGCAGCGGCGGGGGCGGCTCGGCGTGGTTGTCCGTGCTCTTCTCGTTCCTGCCGTTCCTGCTGCTGATCGGCTTCTTCGTGTGGATGGGGCGCCGGGCCGCGGGGTCGGTGACCGGCGGACTGAGCGCCATCGGACGCTCGCGCGCGAAGATCATCGAGGCGGAGCGGCCCACCACCAGGTTCGGCGACATCGCCGGCTACGACGGGGTCAAGCAGGAGATCAGCGAGGTCGTCGACTTCCTGCGCAACCCCGCCCGGTACGCCGCGGCGGGAGCCAAGGGACCCCGTGGCGTGATCATGGTGGGACCGCCCGGTACCGGCAAGACACTCTTCGCGCGGGCGGTCGCCGGCGAGGCGGACGTACCGTTCCTGTCGGTGACCGGCTCCGCGTTCGTGGAGATGTTCGTCGGGGTCGGCGCCTCCCGGGTACGCGACCTGTTCGGCGACGCCCGCAAACGCGCTCCGTCGATCATCTTCATCGACGAGATCGACGCGCTCGGATCGCGTCGCGCCGGCGGGGCCCGGCTGGGCGGCAACGACGAGCGCGAGCAGACCCTGAACCAGCTGCTGTCCGAGATGGACGGCTTCGACGAGGCCAGCGGCATCGTCGTCCTCGCCGCCACCAACCGGCCCGACGCCCTCGACCCCGCCCTGCTGCGCCCCGGGCGCTTCGACCGCCAGGTCACCGTGCCGCTGCCCAACCAGGCCGAGCGGGCCGCGATCCTCGCCGTCCACGCCCGCGACAAGACCCTGGCACCGGACGTCGACCTGGATGCCGTGGCGCGCGCCACGCCCGGGTTCTCCGGCGCGGACCTCGCCAACCTGGTCAACGAGGGCGCCATCAACGCCGTACGCGGCGACCGCACCCGCATCGAACCGCACGACCTGGACGCCGCCCGCGACCGTGTGCTGCTCGGACGACGGGAGTCCTCCAACGCGCTGCTGCCCGAGGAACGCCGCTCGGTGGCCGTCCACGAATCGGGGCACGCCCTGGTCGCGGCGCTGTGCGAGCACGCCGACCCGGTGGCGAAGGTCACCATCCTGCCCGCCGGTGTCACCCTCGGCGTCACCGAACAACTCCCCGAAGCGGAACGACACCTGTACAGCGAGACCTATCTGACCGACCTGCTGGCGGTGCGCCTGGGCGGGCGCGCGGCCGAACTCGTGGTCTTCGGCGAGGGATCGACAGGAGCCGCCAACGACCTGGCCGGAGCCACCCAGATCGCCACCCGCATGGTCCGCGAGTTCGGCCTCTCCCCCGAACTCGGCCCGATCGGCTACGCCTCCACCCACCCGCACTACCTGGGTGAGACCGCCGAGGAGCCCGGCCGGCCGGCGTACTCGGAGCAGACCCAGCGCGTCGTCGACGAGGAGGTCGCCCGCCTGCTGCGCCAGGCCGAACAGCGTGCGATCACGCTGCTGCGCGACCACCGGCCCGCCCTGGAGCGCCTGGCCGAAGACCTGGTCACCCACGAGACCGTCGACGGCTCCGTCGTCCTCGACGCCCTGCGCCAGGAACGCCGCCAGGACGACGGACAGGACGACGGAAGGGACGATGCCCACGCTGTCGACGCGTCATCGCCCCCCGGGCGTCCGTGGCCGGGAGTCCACACGCCGCCCCGTTGACCGGCGATCCCGTGCGCGTGCGGGCTCGCACGAGCTGTCCACGAGCTGTCAGGGGCCATGGTCGCGGGGCCTCGACCGGTCGACCCGGCAGCCGGGGTCAGACGGAGCGGGCGGCTCGCGAGGGGAGCCGGTCCTCGATCTGCGCGCGCACCCGCGCGGTGAGTTCCTCCAGCGCCCGGGACCGGACGGGCCGCACCGGTTCGGGGTCCTCGATTCTCAGTGCGGAGTCCGGCAGCTCCGCGAGGTCCGCGCTCAGGCGCTCGCGGGCGTCCTGCCAGCGGTCCGGCGGCCCGGTGCGCCGCCCGCCGCGCATCACCGTGTGCAGAAGCGGCCGAGTCGACTCCGGTGGCGCTTCGACCGCGAGGGCGATGACGTCGGGGTGCCCGGCGCGGCGGTGGACCTGTTTGCGGCCCGGGGCGGTGACCTTCGCCGAGGACAGCTTCATCACAGGACGGCCGTCGTACTCGACGAGCTTGTACGCGCAGTCCAGGTACGGTGCGTCCGCGGCGACACCGACCCGGGTGCCCACGGCGTACACGTCGATCGGGGCACCGGCGCGTACCAGCCGGGCCACGCCGTACTCGTCGAGACCGCCGCTGGCCACGATCCGCACCTCGGGCAGCCCGGCGGCGTCGAGGACCGCGCGCGCCCCGCGGGCGAGGGCGCCGAGGTCACCGCTGTCCAGGCGGATCGCGCAGCCGGGGCCGCGCCGTAGGTCCTTCAGCACCCGTGCCGCGATCCGCACGCCCGCCTCGGTGTCGTAGGTGTCCACGAGGAGGGTGACCGGGCCGGGGTGGCAGCGCGCGAAGGCGCGGAACGCCTCTTCCTCGTCAGGGAACGCCTCGATGTAGGAGTGCGCCATGGTGCCGGAGGCCGGGAAGCCGAGGGCGGTCGCCGCGGCGACGTTGCTGGTGCCCGCGAAGCCCGCGACGGCTCCCAGGCGGGCCGCCTGGAACCCCGCCCCGGGGCCGTGCGTGCGGCGCAGTGAGAAGTCCACCAACGGATGCCCGGCGGCGGCCAGCACGCAGCGGGCCGCTTTGGACGCCACCACCGTCTGGTGGCAGACCTGGTTCAGGAGGTACGTCTCGACGAGCTGTGCCTGCGGCAGCGGCGCGGTCACCTCCAGCAGCGGCTCGTCCGCGAACACCGCGTGCCCCTCGGGCACCGCCCGCACCTCGCCCTCGAAGGACAGACCGAGCAGCGGCTGCAGGTCCTCCACCGGTCGCTTCAGGGCGGCCGCGAAGTCCTCGACGTCCGCCCGCTCCACGCGGAAACCGGCCAGGAAGTCCAGAGCGGGCTCCAGCCCGGCCGCGACCAGGAATCCCCGGCCGGGGGGCAGGTCCCGGACGAAGAGGCCGAAGGTGGCCGGGGCCCGCATGCCCTCCCGGAGATAGGACAGCGCCATGGTCACTTCGTAGAGGTCGGTGGTGGTGGCGTCGGACATGGTGATCACCGCCGGTCGTGGTGGTCCCCCGCTCTCCAGTCTGACCGCGAACGGCCGGCGGCACAGGGACCTTCAGGGACCTGGACCCGGGCTGTTCGGCCCCCGCCGGGGGTGGGCCCGGCGGGTCGGCCTGGGCGTGCCGGCGGGGAAATCCCGCGGGCTCATGTGCCGGCCGCTTGCCGGTCGGCCGCTCCTTGGGTGTCACCGCCCGCGCCCGCGCCCGCACCGGACAGGGCCGTCACGCCGTCACGGCAGGGCCGTTCGGCTCTGGACGGCCGACGGCGGAACGGAAGACTGGAACGGTAGGAAACCCGACGGACTCCGGAGGTCGCCGTGACCCCGGCAGGAGCACTTCTCCACGGGGCCGAGGCAAGGCTCGCGACGCTGTCGCAGGCCAGGTGGAGAACCCGCTCACCACCCGTCTGATGTACAACCCGGAAGGCGGACACCGTGACCCGCACCATCACCGTAGGCGTTGACGGCTCGCCGGAATGCCGCGCCGCCACCGACTGGGCGGCCCGTGAGGCGAGGCTGCGAGCCCTGCCTCTGAAGCTCCTCCGTGTGTGCGAGCCGGCGCCCGGGACGGGGGCACAGCGGTCCGGATCGGAGACGGAGTACGACCGGGCGGAACGGATGCTCGCCGAGGCAGTGGCCGAACTCCGGATGCACCACCCCACCGTGGACGTGCTCACCGATCGGGTCACCGGGAACCCGGTCCCCGCCCTGGCCGAGGCGGCGGACGCGGCGGAGCTGCTGGTGCTGGGCTCACGCGGCCTCGGCGGCCTCGGCGGGTTCCTCCTCGGCTCGGTCAGCCTGAACGTCATCGTCCGCACCGCCCGGCCCCTGGTGCTCGTCAGGGCGGGAGAGGACGCCGCCGGTGACCCGTCCGCCACCCCGCCCGTCAGGCCCGTCGTCGTCGGCCTGGACATCAGCGCCGACGACGACACAGTCCTGGAGTTCGCCTTCGAGGCCGCCGCGCGCCGGGGCGCGGCCCTGAGGGTGGTCCACGGCTGGACCCAGCCGCCCGGCGAGTTCCGCCGCTTCCACGGCGTCGAGCTCCACGCCTCGCTCGCGCGACAGCAGGCCACCGCTCTCACCGACGCGCTGCGTCCCTGGCGGCTGAAGTTCCCGGACCTCAAGGTCATCGAGGCAAGCCGTTGCGGTGGTGCGGCGCAGGTCCTCGTCGACGCTTCCCGCGACGCCGCCCTGACCGTCGTGGGCCGCCGGATCCGCACCGGCGCCCTCGGTGCGCACATCGGCCACGTCACCCACGCCGTCCTGCATCACGTGCTCGCGCCTGTCGCCGTGGTCGCGCACGACCGCTGAGGCACTTCGGTCGCGCGGCGGGGCCTCGCTGTCAGGACGGCACCGCCCGGGGCGGGCTGCCGGTCGGCGCTCCGTCGTCGACGGCGCCGGCCCGCACGGCCCGCCCGGACCGCCGTGCGGCTGTCCGAGGAGCCGGTGCGACGGACGCCGCGACCGCCCCGGCCCGCGACCGGTGCACCGGCCACGGGGCCCCCGTCCACGTGCGGCACCCCGTCGCGCGGAGTGTTCGCCCCTCACCCGCGACGGCCTTAGCGTGGAAGGGTGCGCGAAGGCGTGGTCACCCTGTTCCTCGGCGGGGACGTGATGCTCGGCCGGGGGGTGGACCAGATTCTCCCCCATCCCGGTCATCCCGCGCTGCGGGAGACGTACGTCCGCGACGCCCGGGCCTACGTGGACATGGCCGAGGCGGCGAACGGGCCGATTCCCCGGCCGGTCGGCTTCCGCTGGCCGTGGGGCGAGGCACTGGCGGTCCTGGACGCCGTCGCCCCCGATGTCCGGGTGGTCAATCTGGAGACCGCTGTCACCGGTGACGGGGACTTCGCACCCGGCAAGGGCGTCCACTACCGGATGAACCCGGCCAACCTGCCGTGCCTGGCCGCGGCCCGCCCGGACGTCTGCGCCCTGGCCAACAACCACGTGCTGGACTTCGGCCCGCATGGCCTCCACGAGACGCTCGACGCCCTGGGAGAGGCGGGACTGCGGTGCGCGGGGGCCGGGCGGAACGAGATGCGGGCGAGGCGGCCGGCGATCGTGCCCCTGGCCACGGACGGGCGCGTGCTGGTCTTTTCGTTCGGGTTGCCGTCCAGCGGTATTCCGGTGGGCTGGGCCGCCACGGGGCAGCGGGGCGGCGTCGACGTCGTCATGGAGCCGTCGGTGGCCGCCGCGTCCGCGTTCGCCGAGCGTCTGCGACAGGTCCGGCGGCCGGGGGACATCGCGGTCGCCTCGGTCCACTGGGGCCCCAACTGGGGCTATCACGTCTCCCGCGCCGAGATCCGCTTCGCCCATGCGCTCGTCGACTCGGGCGTGGACATCGTGCACGGACATTCCTCGCATCACCCGCGCCCGCTCGAGGTGTACGGAGACAGGCTCGTCCTCTACGGCTGTGGCGACCTCGTCGACGACTACGAGGGCATCACCGGACACGACAGCTACCGGGACGACCTCAGAGTGCTGTACCTGGTGTCGGTGGAGGCCGACAGCGGCCGACTGGTCGACGTGCGCATGGTGCCCCTACAGGCGCGCAGGATGCGGCTGGAGCACGTCTCACCCGAGGACGCCGCGTGGCTGCGCGCCACCCTCGACAGACACAGCCGTGAGTTCGGCACCCGCGTCGACGGCTCGTCCGACGGAACACTCACGCTGCGGTCCCTGCGCGCCGGGCAGCACGCATGACGCCGATATCGAGACCCCAGGGGGCAGGCCGGCGTCGCGGAGCGTCGTGCTTCCGTCGGCCGGCGAACCGCCGCGTCCCGCTCCGCGCCGGAGGGCGAACGGGCCGCGGTGCGCCCGGCGGGCCGGCCACCGGCCGGTGAGCCGGCGCACGCCCGCCGGGTCCCGTCCCTCAGCTGTCGCGTCCCGCCAGCACCCACTTCGAGGGCAGGACGATCCGTTCGCCGTCCGGGGTGGCTTCCGTGGTCGTCAGCGGGAGTTCGCCGGTCGCGAGGACGGTGAGACCGGCATTGCGCAGGTACTCCGGGACCGCCGCGTCGGCGACCTCGCCGGGGGCGATGCCGTGCCGGAAGACCGGGGCGAGCTTGGGCGGCGGTCCCGACGGGCTCTGGGCGAGGGCGCCGAGGACGGGACGGGCGGCCTCGGAGAGCTCGACGAGGAAGGCGCGGCCGCGGCTGCCGACGAGCGTGGCGATCGCGTCGATCACCGGCTGCCGGTCGCCGGGTTCGCACTGGTGCAGAACGCCCCGCATGTAGACGTTGGCGTCACCGAGCTCCGCGTGCAGCGCCTCGGCCTCGCTCTTCTCGGCCGCGTCGAGGAGCCGGTAGCCGGCCTGTCCGGCGGGGTCGGCGTGCCGGGCGTGGTCGAGGGCGGCCTCGGCTATGTCGGTGCCGAGGACCCGCGGGAAGCGTTCGGCGAGGTAGCGGGTCTGGGTGCCGTTGCCGCAGCCGAGGTCGACCAGGGGCAGGCCGGGGTCCGCAAGATGCGGTTCGAAGAGGGGGACGTGCACGGCGGCGGTCACCGCCGGGTCGGCGTCCCAGAACACCGCCCCCGGCTCGTCGGGCGCCTCACGCCAGAAGCCCTCCCAGGCACCGCGGTATCGACTCGTCACGCTCATGGCCCGACTCCCCAGGACGCAGCCGCATATGACCCGCCGTTGGTGACGGGCCCGTACGGTTTACCCTGCGTCCCTTTCGGCCACAAGCGCCCGGCGCGTTCCTTCGCCCCGCGTTCGACGGACGTGCGCCCCCTGGACCAGCGCCCTGAACCGGCCCCTGGGTCAGCGGCGCCGGGCGGTGAGTTCGAACCAGACGGTCTTCCCTGCGGCCGTACGGCTGGTACCCCACTCCCGGGCGAGCGTGGAGACCACCCGCAGTCCGCGTCCCGCCTCGTCGCCGGGTTCGGCGCTGAGCAGGGTCGGCAGGGTGTGGTCGTCGTCATCGACCTCGCAGAGCAGGGTCTCGCCGCGGATCAGCCGGAGCTGGACCGCGCGGCCGTGGGAGTGCCGTACGGCGTTGGTGACGAGTTCGCTGACCATCAGTTCGGCGGAGTCGGCGAGCCGGGCCAGGCCCCAGTCGTGGAGTTGCTCGCGGACCACGGCACGGGCGCGGCGGACCTCGGCCGGGTCCGGGGCGAGCCGCCGTTCGGCGACGTCCTCCGGCTCGATGCCGTTGAGGCGGGCCATCAGCAGGGCGACGTCGTCCTTGCGGCCGCCGCGGGTGTTGAGGGCGCGGATGATGGTGTCGCAGGCGTCGTCCATGGACGCGGCCGGGTGGGCGGCGGACTCGCAGAGGGTGGCGAGGCCGACGCCGATGTCCTCGCCGCGCATCTCGACCAGTCCGTCGGTGCACATGACCAGCCGGTCGCCGGGGTCGACACGTACCCGCAGCGACTGGAAGGCGACTCCGCCGACGCCGATGGGCGCCCCGGTGGGCAGGTCGAGGAGTTCACTGCGTCCGTCGACCGCCCGCACCAGCACCGGGGGAATGTGCCCGGCGTTGGCAAGATGCAGTTCGCTCTCGATCGGGTCGTAGACGGCGTAGAGGCAGGTGGCGAGATAGCTGTCGCCGAGGCGTTGCGCCAGGTCGTCGAGGTTGCGCAGGAGTTGGGCGGGCGGCAGGTCCATGGCCGCCATCGTCTGGACGGCGGTCCGCAACTGGCCCATCATCGCCGCCGAGTTGAGACCGTGGCCCATCACGTCGCCGACCACCAGGGCGGTGCGGGCGCCGGGGAGTTTCACCGAGTCGAACCAGTCGCCGCCGACGCGGCCGAGCAGGGTGCCCGGCAGGTACCGGGTGGCGATGTCGCAGCCCGCCATGCGCGGCGGGATGTGCGGCAGCATGCTGTCCTGGAGGGTCTCGGCGACGCTCTCCTGGAAGGTGTACATGCGCGCGTTGTCGAGCACGAGCCCGGCACGGGCGGCGAGTTCGGCGCCGGTGACCCGGTCCATGTCGTTGAACATCTCGCGCTCGGGGTGGCGCAGCAGGACCATGAAGCCGAGCACGACCGTGCGGGCCTTGAGCGGGACGACCAGCATCGAGCGGCCGGTGATCAGCGGCCGGATGTCCCGCTTCTCGAACTGGGAGGCGATGGCGTGGCCCATCTCCTCGCTGATCCGCGGCACCAGGACCGGTTCGCCGGTGGTCATGCACTGGAAGAACGGGGTGTGCGCCGGGAACGGCATGGCCTCGCCGACCGGGACGACGTCGTCCCAGCGGCCGGGTTCGTCGGTGTGCTCGACGGCGACGCGGTGCCACATGGTGGTGGTGTCCGGGACACCGTCCGGGAACCCCTCGCCGGCGACGACCTGTTCCCGCAGGTAGGTACCGGCGACATCGGTGAAGCGGGGTACGACGGCTCTGCTGACCTCGATGATGGTGCGGGACAGGTCGAGCGAGGTGCCGATCTTCCCGCTGACCTCGTTGAGGAATTCCAGGCGTTCGCGGACGGCCGCGTACTCCAGGTCCTCGCCCTCGTCGTCGGCGAGTTCGGCGGGTACCGGCAGGCCCTGGGCGGCCACCCGGGCGGCGCGCTCGCGGCGGGCCAGCCGCTCCGCGCGCCGGGCGACGCCCCAGTCGGGGGTGACGGGCACCCGGTCGTTCTGGCTGAACTCCAGTATGGGGTAGCCGAGTTCGAGGACCTGGGCGACGATCCGGGCGCTCTCGTCGACGCTCATGCTGGGCAGGATCTCGGGCAGCCGGCGGGCGAGTTCCTCGGCGCCGGGGAAGTCGGTGTGCAGGGCGAAGCCGGGCGCGATGCGCTCGAAGACGACGCCCTCGTCCCGCTCGGCCCGGCGCAGCCGCTCGGCGTCGGCGGCGAGCACCAGCAGCCGCTCGTTCCCCGGTCCGACCAGCGGATAGGCCCACCAGAGCACGTCGACGCGGTCGCGGTCGGGCACGGTGAGCCGGGCGCGGCCGGCGGCGGGGAAGTTCAGCCGTCCGTCGAGGGAGGCCTCCAGGTCGGGGCCGAGTCCGTCGTACGCCGCGTAGGCGCCGTACGGGGTGATCTCGTCGTCGGAGAGCGCGCCGGAGACGGGCAGCAGGTCGAGGACGGAGCGGCCGATCGCGTCCTCCTTGGCGGCGCCGAACAGCCGCCGGGCGCCGGTGCTCCAGTGCGAGACCCGGCCCTCGCGGTCGACGACGACCACGGCCAGGGGAATGCGGCCCGCCGTGCCGTCCCCAGCACCGAGGCCGGGATGTGTGTCCCGCTCGCTGCCATGGTCCATGGCCCAGGCCCTCTCTCCCCACGGCTCCGCAAAAGATCTGTGCCGCCCGTCACTACCGTACGGTGGCGTTCGGTTGCGATGGGTGGCAATCCTGGAATTGGTTTCACCGGGGCGCGCCGGCGCGCAGGTCCGCGCCCCGGTGCGGTGCGCACCCGGTCCTGGTCCGGTCCTCTTCAGTCCTCGTGGCCGAGCTGGAGATCGCGTTCGGTGCGGCCGCCGCCCGCGACCTGGAGGACCGTGGCGACCGGCGGGTAACCGGCGGCGATGACGGTGTACTCGCCGGAGGACAGGTCCACGAACCGGAATGTTCCGTCGGCGCCGGTGGTGAGGGTGTCCACGACGTTCCCGGCGGCGTCGAGCAGGGTCACCCGGGCGTCCTCCACGGGCCGGCCGCCCCCGGCCCGGACGGTGCCCTTCAGCACGGCGCCGCCCGCGAGTTCGACGTTCTGCCGGGTCTCCCGGGAGGCCTGGACGGTGACCGGGAGGGCGGCCGGGCGGAAGGCGGGGGCGCTGGCGGCGAGGGTGTACTCGCCGGCCACCAGCTCGGTGATCACATAGCCGCCCTCGCGGCCGCTGCGGACGCTGGCGACGACCTCGCCGTGCACGTTGGTGAGGGTGACGGTGGCGTCCCGTACCGGTGTGCCGTCGGCGGTGACCACACTGCCCGCGAGCCGCCCGGCGCCGCCGAGGACGACGTCCAGCTCGACGGGCCGCTCGCCGACCGTCACGGTGACGGCCTGCGGCTGGTGCCCGCCGGCGGCGGCGATCAGGACGTACGACCCGGAGCCGGGCGTGGCCAGGGCGTACCGGCCGTCCTCGCCGCTGGCGCCCCGCCCGATCTGCCGGCCGACGGCGTCGATGAGGGTGAGCGCGGCGCGCGGCACCGCGGTCCCGTCGGGGTGCTGCACCGTGCCGCAGACGGGGATCCCGGCGCCGGTGTGCGACGACCGGGCCTGCGGGATCGAGGCGTTCACGGCTTCGGACTCCGTTTCGGCGGTGGGATGGGACACCAGTGGTTTCTCCTTGAGGAAGCAGGCGATGAGCAGGCCGAGGACGAGCACCGGGACCAGGTAGAGGAAGATCCGGGGCATCGCGTCGGCGTACGCGCGGATGTAGGCGTCCCGCAGGGCCGGGGGCAGCGCGTGGACGAGCTGCGGGGTGAGGGACTCGGGGTCGGGCAGGCGGGCGCCGGCCTGGGCGGGCAGACGTCGGTGCAGGGCGTCGGTGAGCCGGTCGGCGAAGAGGGTGCCGAAGACGGCGGCGCCCACGCTGCCGCCGATCTGCCGGAAGTAGTTGTTGGCGCTGGTGGCGGTGCCGAGGTCGGCGGGCCGTACGGAGTTCTGCACGGCGAGGATCAGCACCGGCATCACCAGGCCGATCCCGGCGCCGAGGACGGCCATCCAGATGCTGTACTGCCAGCGCGGGGTGCCGGCTTCGAGGCGGGAGAGCAGCCACATGCCGACGACGGACAGCCCGCCGCCGAGCACGGGGTGGATCCGGTAGCGCCCGGTGTGGCTGATGAGCTGGCCCGCGACGATCGAGGCGCCGACGATGCCGCCCATCATGGGCAGCATCAGCAGCCCGGACTCGGTCGCCGAGGCGCCGTCGACCATCTGCAAAAAGGTCGGCAGATAGCTGGCGGCGCCGAACAGGGCCACGCCGACGATCAGCCCGACCAGGCCGGTGACGTTGAAGACGGAGTCCCTGAACAGCCGCAGCGGGATGAGGGGTTCGACCGCGTGGTGCTCGACGACGAGGAACAGCCCGGTGGCGGCCACCGCCCCCGCGCCGAGCCCGAGGATGACGCGCGAGCCCCACTCGTACTCCGTCCCGCCCCAACTGGTCAGCAGCACGAGGCAGGTGGAGACCGCGGCGAGCAACAGGGCGCCCAGCACGTCGAAACGAGCCCGGGGCCGGGGCTTGGGCAGTTTCAGCACGACGGTGATGACGGCCAGGGTGACCAGCCCGAAGGGGACGTTGACGTAGAAGCACCAGCGCCAGGAGAGGTGGTCGGTGAAGTAGCCCCCGAGCAGCGGCCCGGCGACCGAGGCGAGGCCGAAGGCGGCGCCGATCAGCCCCATGAAGCGGCCGCGCTGCCGGGGCGGCACGATGTCGGCGATGATCGCCTGCACCCCGATCATCAGCCCGCCCGCGCCGACGCCCTGGACGGCCCGGAAGGCGATCAACTGGTCCATGCTCTGGGCCCGTCCGGCCAGCGCGGAGCCGACGGCGAAGACGAGGATCGCGAACTGGAAGACACCCTTGCGGCCGATGAGGTCGCCGAGCTTGCCGTAGACGGGGAGACCGACGGTGGCGGTGAGCAGATAGGCGGTGATCGCCCAGGACATCCGGTCCAGACCGTGCAGCTCGCCGACGATCCTCGGCAGCGCGGTGGCCACGATCATCTGGTCCAGCGCGGCGAGGAGCAGGGCGAGCATCAGCCCGCAGAACACCAACCAGGTGCGGCGCGGCCCGATTCCGGGCGCCGGGGCGGGTTCCGGCGCGGGGGTCTCCCACAGCGCCACGGCCGGTTCCTCGTACTGCACCAGCGTCGTTCCGCCCACGTACCGCTCCCCTCGTCGCGCCTGCGCACAATTGCCGCCCTGTTTCCCGTAGGGCGACAACTGCGACCAAGCACGACGAGTTACGGCACGTGTGCGACCGGCCCGGAGATCCACTCGAACCGGTGAGGAGCCAACAGGCCAGGATTCCCGGGAGGTTACTTCTCGACCTCGGCGGCGAGCTTGTCGAGCACCGCGTCGTAGATCCGGCCGAGGCCCTTGGGCGCGAAGGTCTTCTCGAAGAAGCCGCCGATGCCGCCGGCGCCCTGCCAGGTGGTGTGCACGACGACCCTGGCCCTGCCCTCGCCGGCCGGGGTGACCCGCCACGTGGTGACCATGGAGGAGTTGCGGTCCTTCTCGACCAGCTCGCCGTCGGCGGGCTCGCTGACCTCCAGGAGGCAGTCCCGGACCCGCTTGCTGGTGGCCTGGAGCTTCCAGTGGACGAGGGTGCCCTCGCCGTCGCCGCCCTCGCGCACCTCGTACTCGCTGAAGTGCTCGGGCAGCACCTTCGCGCGTGTGCCGGTGTAGTCCGCGAGCGCGTCGAACACCGTCTCCGCATCCGCGCCGACAACCCGCTCCGTAGTGGCCTCGACCTGCGCCATCGCTTTCCTCCAGCACCTGAGTTCTCGGGGTTGCGCCAAGCCAACCACCCCGGCGCCCGGCCGCCCAAATCGGGGTGCCGGAAGCGATCGGATTCGGTGTCCGCGCGGTCTCCACGGATCGTTCGCACGATCATGGGAACAGATGTTCTATTCTGTGGGCAGTGCTACCGAGGAGGCGTCATGCGCTGGGAGAACCTCACCGAGGAGACCGAACACGGCCGGGCCGACACCGCGCTGTTCGGCGCGGACGCGGTCACGACCCGGACCTTCGACACGCCCGAGTTCCGGGGAATCACGTTCCACGAGGTGCGGGCCCGCTCGATCATCAACCGGGTGCCGGGCGCCTCGCGGATGCCGTTCGAATGGACGGTGAACCCGTACCGGGGCTGCACGCACGCGTGCGTGTACTGCTTCGCCCGCAAGACGCACAGCTACCTGGACCTGGACACCGGGATCGGCTTCGACACCCAGATCGTGGTCAAGGTGAACGCGCCCGAGCTGCTCCGCCGCCAGCTGGGCTCACGCCGCTGGCCCGGCGACCACATCGCGATGGGCACCAACGTCGACTGCTACCAGCGCGCCGAGGGCCGCTACCGGCTGATGCCGGGGATCATCTCCGCCCTCACCGAGCACGCGAACCCGTTCTCGATCCTCACCAAGGGCACCCTGATCCTGCGCGACCTGGACCTGCTGCGCCGGGCGGCGGACGTCACGGAGGTCGGCATCTCGGTCTCGGTCGGCTTCGTCGACCCCGAGCTGTGGCGCACCGTGGAACCGGGCACCCCGGCCCCCGAGCGCCGCCTGGACGTCGTCCGCGCCCTCGCCGAGGCGGGTATCGGCTGCGGGGTCCTGATGGCGCCGGTGATCCCCTTCCTCGGCGACCACCCGGCCCAGCTCCGGGCCACCGTCCGGGCGATCGCGGCGGCCGGGGCCACCTCGGTGACGCCCCTGGTGCTGCATCTGCGGCCCGGCGCCCGCGAGTGGTTCATGAGCTGGCTGGCGGCCCGTCACCCGCATCTGGTGCGGCGCTACGAGCGGCTGTACGCCGAGGGCCCCTACGCGCCCAAGTGGTACCAGCGCCGGATCACCCGCCAGGTGCACGAGCTGGCCGGGGAGTACGGCATCGGGCCGAACCGCGCGGGCACCGCCCGCCGGATCCCGGTACCGGCGCCGGAGGAGGAGCCGGCGCTGCCGGAGCCGACCCAGCTCACCCTGCTCTGAGCGCGTTCACGGCTGAGGGCGTTCGGGCGCAAGCCTCGACCCAATTGGGTCATTAATCGTCAGAATGCGTTCTTTGGGGGCCCGTTGCCGGGACGATGCGGCGAGGACCGTGACACGTGCGGTCCACGACCCTCCGTCCTGGGAGGACACATGCGAACACGCGCAGCCGTGCTGTGCGCCGCCGCCGCCGTCGTGGCCGGTTCGTTCACCGCCCTGCCCGCGACCGCCGCCGCCCGAGCCCCCCTCCAGGTGTCCCCGGTGACCTGGCGGAAATGCGGCACCGCCGACTACCCGACACTCCAGTGCGGCTCGGTCCGGGCGCCCCTCGACCACCGGAACCCGCGCGGAAAGAAGATCACCCTCGCCCTCACCCGTGTCCCGCACACCGCGGCGGTCTCCCAGGGTCCGCTGCTGGTCAACCCCGGCGGCCCCGGCGGCAGCGGGCTCGGCCTCGCGGGCTTCGTCGCGTCCACCCTGCCCAAGAAGGTGGCGGCCCAGTACGACGTCATCGGCTTCGACCCGCGCGGGGTCGGCAGGTCCAGCCCGTCGATCGACTGCGCGCCCGGCTACTTCGAGCCGGTGCGCCCCGACCCGGTCCCGGCCACCCCCGCCCTCGAACAGGCGAACCTCAAGCGGGTGCGGTCGTTCGCGGCGGCGTGCGGCAAGAAGTACGCGAACCTGCTGCCCTACCTCGACACGGTCAGCACCGCACAGGACCTCGACTCGATCCGCCAGGCCCTCAGGGTCCGCCGGATCAGCTACCTCGGCTACTCCTACGGCACCTACCTGGGCGCGGTCTACGCGAAACTGCACCCGGACCGGATCCACCGCCTGGTCCTGGACTCGATCGTCGACCCCACGGGCGTCTGGTACGACGACAACCTGAGGCAGGACCACGCGTTCAACGACCGCCATCGCGCCCTGATGGCGTGGATCGCGAAGTACGACTCGGCGTACGGGCTCGGCACCGACCCGGAGAAGGTCGAGGCCAAGTGGTACGCCATGCGGGCCGCGCTGGCGAAGAGACCGGCGGGCGGCCGGGTGGGCGCCGCCGAGCTGGAGGACACCTTCGTCCCGGGCGGCTACTACAACGGCTACTGGCCCTACCTGGCCGAGGCGTTCTCCGCCTACGTCAACGGCGGGAAGACGGCCGGGCTGGTCGCGGCGTACCGGAAATTCGGCGCCGTCGACGCCTCCGGCGACAACGGCTACAGCGTCTACGCGGCCGTCCAGTGCCGGGACTCCTCCTGGCCACGGGACTGGAACCAGTGGCGCAAGGACAACTGGGCGGCGTACGAGAAGGCGCCGTTCATGCTCTGGAACAACGCCTGGTACAACGCGGCGTGCGCGTACTGGCCGACCGAGACACTGCAGCCGGTGGACATCACCAACGACAAGCTCCCGCCGGTACTCCTCTTCCAGGCGACGGACGACGCGGCCACCCCCTACCAGGGCGGCGTCACGGTCCACCGGCTGCTGGCCGGCTCCAGCCTGGTCGTGGAGCAGGGCGGCGGCAATCACGGCATCACGCTCAGCGGCAACACCTGCCTGGACGCCCGCCTCGCCGCCTACCTGACGAACGGCACGGTCCCGCGCGGCGAGGGCACGGCCGACGCGGTCTGCCGGAAGACCCCCGACCCGAAGCCCCTGACCACCAAGGCCGCCTCGACGTCGTCCCGCGGCTCTGCCCTGCACCGCCTGCTGGGCTTCCGCGGCTGAGCCGGTCCTGACGTCCCGTCGGGGGCGTTGTCAGACCCGTGGTCCACCATGGACGCATGAGTGATCTGACCCGCTTCCCCGCCCCCGACGGAGTCGCCCCCGCCGCCCAGTACACCCACGTGGTGGCGGCGACCGGCCGGTTCGTCGCCGTCTCCGGCCAGCTGCCGCTGGACGAGGACGGCGAACTGGTCGGTGAGGGCGATCCGGCGGCCCAGGCCCGCCAGGTCTTCGAGAACCTGCGCCGCTGCCTCGCGGCGGCGGGAGCGACCTTCGAAGACGTCGTCAAACTCACCTACTTCGTCACGGACATGGCTCATCTGCCGGCCATCCGCGCGGCTCGCGCCGCCCACATATCCGACGACCGCCTCCCCGCCGCCTCCGCCGTCCAGGTGGCCGCGCTGGTCGGCCCGCGGTTCCTGATGGAGATCGAGGCGCTGGCGGTGGTGGCCGGCTGACGCCGAATTCCGGGCGGCCGAAGCCGTCGGGTCCCTACAGTGCCGCCATGAACGACGCCTGGCTCCCCGGCCCCTCGGCCCCTGACGCTTCCCTCCGTGTCCGCCCCATGACGCTCGACGACTGCGACCGGGTCTCGGAGATACGCGTCCGGGGCTGGCAGTACGCCTACCGGGACCTCATGCCGCAGCCGTTCCTGGACGGGCTCAGTGTCGAGCGGGACGCCGAGCGGCGGCGGGCCCGGTTCCGGGACGGCGGGGACGGGGTGACGGAGCTGGTGGCGGAGCGCGACGGCACGATCGTGGGCTGGGCGGCACACGGACCGTACCGGGAGGGTGACGTACGCACCGGCGACGCCGAGCTGTACGCCCTCTACGTGGACGCGGCGCACCTCGGCACCGGCGCGGGGCGGGCGCTGCTGGCGACGGTGCTGGAGCAGTGCGCCGGGCACTCCCGTGTCTTTCTGTGGGTACTGAAGGGGAACGCGCGCGCCCGGCGGTTCTACGAGATCGCGGGTTTCGCCGCCGACGGCGCCGAGGAGCCGTACGAGGTCGACGGGGTGCCGGTGCCCGAGGTGCGGTACGTCAGGGAGCTCGGCGTCACCTCTGCCTAGGGATGCGGGCGAGGGCCTGGACCGCCGCCTCGGCGAGGGCGGGGTGGGCCATGGCCTCGGTCAGGACGCGGCGGGCGCGGGTGTCGCCGAGGGTGCCGAGGCCGTCCACGCAGGCGAGGGCGACCCTGCGGTAGGGATCGTGCGGGCGCAGCCGGCGTTCGAGGGTGGTGATCAGGGCGGGGACGGACTCCGGGGCCCGCAGTTCGACCAGCAGGCGGACGGGGTGCAGGGCGTAGGCGACGCGGAGCTCGTTGGTGGCGAGGGCGGCGGCCGCGCGGGCGGTGCGCGGGTCCCGCAGGCGGGCGAGGGCGTGGGCGGCGGAGGCGCAGCGGGGTGGGTCGCGGTGGTTGAGGAGCAGGACCAGGGTCTCGAAGGCCCGCCGGTCGCCGGCCGTCCCCAGCCGGAACGCCGCCAGCTCCCTGGCCCACAGGGGCTGTCCGGCGGCGATGAGCACCTCCGCCAGTTCGTCGTGGTCCTCGGTGGCCAGAAGCCGGTCGTAGGCAGCCGTTCCCTGCGACTCCTGCCGCAAACGCTCCGTGAGTGATCGCAACTCTTCGTCCACGAAGCCCAGCGTAGAGGGGCCGCGGGGGCCGGGGGACGTACATCACAAAGTCGGGGGGCTGGCGCGCTCGTTACCCGCCGGTTAAGCTCAATCGAGCGAGTCACCCACTCGCCACCGCTCACGCCGGTTTGGTGACGCAGCCGCGTGAGTGACAGGTCGGTTCGGTACCTCGGTACCGCAGTACGACCCGGCTCCGGGACAGGGCCGGTCGGAATCCGCCGCTCCCGGGCGTGTGCGCGCCCGCGGCGGCAGCACCGGGCGTGTGCGCCAGTCAGCCCGGCTACACCCGCATTCACGCAGCTCTCTCCGCACCCGGTGCGCCCCCTCGGCGCACCCGGGCGCGTTTCCAGTCGTCACCCTCATTCCTGGAGTCCCGCGATGGCCGCTCCCCAGTCCGACCCTTCCCTGTCCCCCCGGTCCCCGCTCAAGACGATCGCCGTCGTCGGCCTCGGCACCATGGGCACCGGTATCACCGAGGTCCTCGCTAGGGCCGGCCGCGAGGTGATCGGCATCGACGTCAGCGAGGCCCAGGCCGCCAGGTCCCTCGCCGCTCTGGAGGCCTCGACGGCCCGGGCCGTGGCGCGCGGCAAGCTCACCGAGCAGGAGCGCGCCGACCTGCTGGCCCGGGTCCGCACCGGCACCGACCTGACGGCCGCCGCCGACGCCGGCCTCGTCATCGAGGTGGTCCCGGAGTCGTACGACATCAAGCACCAGGTCCTCCGCGAGCTGGACGGCATCGTCGGCGCCGAGACCATCCTCGCGACCGGCACCAACGCGCTCTCCGTGACCCGGCTGGCCGCCGACTCGGCCCGCCCCGAGCGCGTCCTCGGCCTGCACTTCTTCAACCCGGCCCCGGCGATGAAGCTGATCGAGGTCGTCTCGTCGGTCCTCACCGCGCCGAGCGCCGTCGCCGCCGTCACCGACCTGGCGATCGAGCTGGGCAAGGAGCCGGTCGCGGTCGGCGACCGCCCCGGGTTCGTCGCGGACGGCCTGCTGTTCGGCTACCTCAACCAGGCCGCCGCGATGTACGAGGCGAAGTACGCCTCCCGCGAGGACATCGACGCGGCCATGCGGCTCGGCTGCGGCCTGCCGATGGGCCCCCTCGCCCTGCTCGACCTGATCGGCATCGACACCGCGCGTACGGTCCTGGAGGCCATGTACGCCGAGTCCCGCGACCGGCTGCACGCCCCGGCCCCGATCCTCAAGCAGCTCAGCGAGGCGGGCCTGACCGGCCGCAAGTCGGGTCGCGGCTTCTACACCTACGAGGCCCCCGGCAGCGCCACCGTCGTCCCTGACGCGCTCACCCCGCTGGACGACGCCGCGCCCACCCCTGGCCGCACGGTCGGCTCGGTCGGCGTCGCCGGCTCCGGCACCATGGCCTCCGGGATCGCCGAGGTCTTCGCCAAGGCCGGCTACGAGGTCGTCCTCGCCGCCCGCAGCGAGGAGAAGGCGCGGGCGGCCAAGGCCCGCATCGGCAAGTCCCTGGACCGCTCCGTCGGAAGGGGCCGGATGACCGCCGAGGCGGCCGCGCGGACCCTGGACCTGATCACCCCGGCCGGTTCGTACGACGCCTTCGCGGACGTCGACCTGGCCGTCGAGGCGGTCGCCGAGGACCTGGAGGTCAAGCGGCAGCTGTTCGCGACGCTGGACAAGGTCTGCAAGCCGGGCGCGGTCCTCGCCACCACCACCTCCTCGCTCCCGGTCGTCGCCTGCGCCCGCGCCACCTCGCGTCCGCAGGACGTGATCGGCATGCACTTCTTCAACCCGGCGCCGGCCATGAAGCTGGTCGAGGTCGTCCGTACCGTGCTGACCGCCGAGGACGTCCACGCCACAGTCCGCGAGGTCTGCGGCCGCATCAGGAAGCACCCGGTCGACTGCGGCGACCGGGCCGGATTCAT
The DNA here is from genome assembly GCF_040686075.1 of Streptomyces sp. NPDC086519. Classification (NCBI taxonomy): domain Bacteria; kingdom Bacillati; phylum Actinomycetota; class Actinomycetes; order Kitasatosporales; family Streptomycetaceae; genus Streptomyces; species Streptomyces sp. NPDC086519. The sequence goes on along the minus strand of NZ_JBFBJL010000004.1, from coordinate 186,539 downwards.
CGTCAACGCCCTGCTGTTCCCGTACCTCAACAACGCGATCAAGATGGTCGAGGAGCACTACGCGTCCCTCGACGACATCGACGCGGCGATGAAGCTGGGCGGCGGCTACCCGATGGGCCCCTTCGAGCTGCTCGACGTGGTCGGCCTGGACGTCTCGCTCGCCATCGAGAAGGTGCTGCACCGGGAGTTCCGCGACCCGGGCCTCGCGCCCGCGCCGCTCCTGGAGCACCTGGTGGCCGCGGGCTGCCTCGGCCGCAAGACCGGCCGCGGCTTCCGCGAATATGCCCGCCGCTGACGGCGTCGGCGACTGGTTCCGGGACGACCTGGACGGCAAGGACTGGGGCGGACTGCTCGACCCCGCGGACGGTCCCCCGCCCTTCGCGGGCGGGGGAAACCCCGGACATGCGCATCAAGCTGCGCACATGCAGTACGTTCGGGTCATGCCCCAGCCCGCCAAGTCCTCACGTACCCCCGCCACGCCCGACGCGCCGGAGAGTGCCGCGGGCAGCCGCGCGGCGGCCCAGCGGCTCAAGATGCGCCGAGAACTGGCGGCCGCCGCGATGGAACTCTTCGCGACGAAGGGGTACGAGGCGACCACCGTCGACGAGATCGCGGCGGCGGCCGGGGTCGCCCGCCGCACCTTCTTCCGTCACTTCCGTTCCAAGGAAGAGGCGATCTTCCCCGACCACGACGACACGCTGATCCGCGCCGAGGCCGTGCTGAACGCGGCCCCGGCCCACGAGCACCCGCTGGACACGGTGTGCCGCGGCATCAAGGAAGTCATGAAGATGTACGCGGCCCGGCCGGAGATCTCGGTCGCCCGCTACAAGCTCACCCGCGAGGTGCCCACCCTCCGCGAGGCCGAGATCGCGTCGGTGGCCCGTTACGAGCGTCTCTTCACCCGCTACCTCCTCGGCCACTTCGACGAGCACGCCCACGCGGACGACGCCAACGACGACCCCCTGCTGGCCGAGGTGGCGGCGTCGGCGGTGGTCACCGCCCACAACCACGTCCTGCGCCGCTGGCTGCGGGCGGACGGCCAGGGGGACGTGGAGACCCAGCTGGACCACGCCTTCGCGATCGTGCGGAAGACGTTCGGCACGGGGATCGGGGCCGGCCGGGAGGCCGCGCCCCGGTCCACCGCACCGGCTTCGGTGGGTGCGCGGGGTGAGGTGCTGGTGACGGTGGCGCGGACGGACGCGCCGCTGGACGAGGTGATGCGCACGATCGAGCAGGCGCTGAAGGAGCGGTCGTAGGGCGACGGTCGTGGCGGGTCGCGGTCACCGAACCGCGGCTCCGCCGCTCGTCCTCACCCGCCGGACGGGCTGGATCTTCTCCGACCGCGCCCTGCCGCGTACGTCACGCCGCCCGTGTGATCCACGCCTCGCAGTCCGTCCCCGGCATCCGGACCTCTTCCGCGAGACGGGGCATTTTCGCCTACTCGGCAGTAGGTTTGATCGATCATCGCTCATTTGTTACGTAAAGATTTCATCTGAGAGCGATTTCTGGCACTCAGTGCCTTGCCGCCTGACACGCGGTGTCATACGTTGATGGTGTCCGGCCTGTCCCGGTGAGCCCATCGGCCCACCCGCCGGACGCCTGCGTCACAGGCAACCTCCCGCGCCACAAAGCGCCGCCGAGCACCACCCCGCCGAACCGACGGCACCAGGGCACCTTCCCGAAACCCTCAGCAGCACCGACGTAACCCTCAGCGCCCCTTCCCTCGGGGGCGGACACCGCCGGAGGCAACACCGTGACCACTCAGGCCATTCTGGACGCGATCCAGTCGCCGGAATCGACGCCGGCCGACTTCGCCGCCCTGCCGCTTCCCGAGTCCTACCGCGCGATCACCGTGCACAAGGACGAGACGGACATGTTCGCGGGCCTGGAGACCCGCGACAAGGACCCGCGCAAGTCGATCCACCTCGACGAGGTCGCCCTGCCCGAGCTCGGCCCGGGCGAGGCCCTGGTCGCCGTCATGGCATCGAGTGTCAACTACAACTCGGTGTGGACCTCGATCTTCGAGCCGCTGTCGACCTTCGGCTTCCTGGAGCGCTACGGGCGCCTCAGCGAGCTGACCAAGCGGCACGACCTGCCGTACCACATCATCGGCTCCGACCTCGCGGGCGTCGTCCTGCGCACCGGCCCCGGCGTGAACGCCTGGAAGCCCGGTGACGAGGTCGTCGCGCACTGCCTCTCCGTGGAGCTGGAGTCGTCCGACGGTCACAACGACACCATGCTCGACCCCGAGCAGCGCATCTGGGGCTTCGAGACCAACTTCGGCGGTCTCGCCGAGATCGCGCTGGTCAAGTCCAACCAGCTGATGCCCAAGCCCGGCCACCTCAGCTGGGAGGAGGCCGCCGCTCCGGGTCTGGTCAACTCCACCGCCTACCGGCAGCTGGTCTCCCGCAACGGCGCCGGCATGAAGCAGGGCGACAACGTGCTGATCTGGGGCGCGAGCGGTGGACTCGGCTCGTACGCCACGCAGTTCGCGCTGGCCGGCGGCGCCAACCCCATCTGTGTCGTCTCCTCGCCGCAGAAGGCGGAGATCTGCCGGGCGATGGGCGCCGAGGCGATCATCGACCGCAACGCCGAGGGCTACAAGTTCTGGAAGAACGAGCAGGAGCAGGACCCGCGCGAGTGGAAGCGCCTCGGCAAGCGCATCCGTGAACTCACCGGCGGCGAGGACGTCGACATCGTCTTCGAACACCCCGGCCGCGAGACCTTCGGTGCCTCCGTGTACGTCACCCGCAAGGGCGGCACGATCGTCACCTGCGCCTCCACCTCGGGCTACAACCACGAGTACGACAACCGCTACCTGTGGATGTCCCTGAAGCGGATCATCGGCTCGCACTTCGCCAACTACCGCGAGGCCTGGGAGGCCAACCGGCTGATCGCGAAGGGCAAGATCCACCCGACCCTGTCGAAGGTCTACTCCCTGGAGGAGACCGGCCAGGCCGCCTACGACGTGCACCGCAACCTCCACCAGGGCAAGGTCGGCGTCCTCTGCCTCGCTCCCGAGGAAGGCCTCGGCGTGCGCGACGAGGAGATGCGGGCCAAGCACCTCGACGCCATCAACCGCTTCCGCAACGTCTGAGACACCCGAGGCCATAGATGACTGAGCGTCAGATCGCCCCAGGCAGGCGGGAGAAGGACCGGCCGTGGCTCATGCGCACGTACGCCGGGCACTCCACCGCCGAGGCGTCCAACGAGCTGTACCGGCGCAACCTCGCCAAGGGCCAGACGGGCCTGTCGGTGGCGTTCGACCTGCCGACGCAGACCGGATACGACCCCGACCACATCCTCGCCCGCGGCGAGGTCGGCCGGGTGGGCGTGCCCGTCTCGCATCTCGGTGACATGCGCCGGCTGTTCCAGGACATCCCCCTGGAGCAGATGAACACCTCGATGACGATCAACGCCACCGCCATGTGGCTGCTGGCGCTCTACCAGGTCGTCGCGGAGGAGCAGGGCGCGGACATCACCAAGCTCCAGGGCACGACCCAGAACGACATCGTCAAGGAGTACCTGTCCCGGGGGACGCACGTCTTTCCGCCGGGGCCGAGCCTCCGGCTGACGACGGACATGATCGCGTACACGGTCTCCCACCTGCCGAAGTGGAACCCGATCAACATCTGCAGCTACCACCTGCAGGAGGCGGGCGCCACCCCGGTCCAGGAGATCGCGTACGCGATGTCCACCGCCGTCGCGGTCCTCGACGCGGTGCGCGACAGCGGCCAGGTGCCGCAGGAGCGGATGGGTGACGTCGTCGCCCGCATCTCCTTCTTCGTGAACGCGGGCGTCCGGTTCGTCGAGGAGATGTGCAAGATGCGGGCGTTCGGCCGCATCTGGGACAAGGTCACCCGTGAGCGGTACGGCATCGAGGACCCCAAGCAGCGCCGCTTCCGGTACGGCGTCCAGGTCAACTCCCTCGGCCTGACCGAGGCGCAGCCGGAGAACAACGTCCAGCGGATCGTGCTGGAGATGCTCGCCGTGACGCTGTCGAAGGACGCACGCGCGCGTGCCGTGCAGCTCCCGGCGTGGAACGAGGCGCTGGGCCTGCCCCGGCCCTGGGACCAGCAGTGGTCACTGCGCATCCAGCAGGTGCTCGCCCATGAGAGCGACCTGCTGGAGTACGACGACATCTTCGAGGGCTCGCACGTCATCGAGGCGAAGGTCGCCCAGCTGGTCGAGGACTCCCTCGCGGAGATGGACCGGATCCAGGAGATGGGCGGCGCGATGGCCGCCGTCGAGTCCGGCTACCTGAAGTCGCAGCTGGTGGCGTCGCACGCCGAGCGCCGGGGCCGGATCGAGTCCGGTCAGGAGAAGATCGTCGGGGTCAACATCTTCGAGACCACCGAGCCGAATCCGCTCACCGCCGACCTGGACACGGCCATCCAGACGGTCGACCCGGCGGTCGAGGCGAGGGTGGTGGCGGCGATCGGGCGGTGGCGCGACACGCGCTACCAGCCGCCGTTCAACCACCCGCGGCCCTGCAAGGCCCTGGAGCGGCTGAAGGAGGCCGCCAAGGGCACCGGCAACCTCATGGAGGCCACCCTGGAGTGCGCCCGCGCCGGTGTGACGACCGGTGAGTGGGCCGGGGCGCTGCGCGAGGTGTTCGGCGAGTTCCGGGCGCCGACCGGGGTCTCCTCGGCTCCCGTCGCGGTCCCCGTCGAGGCGGGCTCGGCGCTCGCCGAGGTGCGGGCCAAGGTGGACGCCACCGCCCGTGAGCTGGGCAGCGGCAAGCTGCGGTTCCTGGTCGGCAAGCCCGGTCTGGACGGGCACTCCAACGGCGCCGAGCAGATCGCGGTGCGGGCCAGGGACGCCGGCTTCGAGGTGGTCTACCAGGGCATCCGGCTCACTCCCGAGCAGATCGTGGACGCGGCGCTCGCCGAGGACGTGCACGCGGTGGGCCTGTCGATCCTCTCCGGGTCGCACGCCCAGCTGGTCCCCGACGTCCTGGAACGACTCCGTGTGGCCGGTGCCACAGATATACCGGTGATCGCCGGTGGCATCATCCCGAACGGAGACGCCGAGCAGCTCAGGGCAGCCGGAGTGGCCGCGGTCTTCACCCCGAAGGACTTCGACATCACCGGAATCATCGGCCGCATCGTCGACGAGATCCGGAAAGCGAACAAGCTCGACCCTCTGGAGGTCCCCGCATGACGACGACCGTCAACCGTCTCCGCCCGCGGCGCTCGTGCCTGGCCGTACCCGGTTCGAACCCGCGCTTCCTGGAGAAGGCGCAGGGTCTCCCGGCGGATCAGGTCTTCCTCGACCTGGAGGACGCGTGCGCGCCGCTCGCCAAGCCCGAGGCGCGGCACACCATCGTCAAGTTCCTCAACGAGGGCGACTGGACCGGCAAGACGCGCGTGGTCCGCGTCAACGACTGGACGACCGAGTGGACGTACCGTGACGTCGTGACCGTGGTCGAGGGCGCCGGGCAGAACCTCGACTGCATCATGCTGCCGAAGGTCCAGACGGCCCAGCAGGTCGTCGCCCTCGACCTGCTGCTGACCCAGATCGAGAAGACCATGGGCTTCGAGGTCGGCAAGATCGGCATCGAGGCGCAGATCGAGAACGCGCAGGGCCTGAACAACGTCAACGAGATCGCCACCGCGTCCCAGCGCGTCGAGACGATCATCTTCGGCCCGGCCGACTTCATGGCGTCCATCAACATGAAGTCGCTGGTCGTGGGCGAGCAGCCGCCCGGCTACCCGGCGGACGCCTACCACTACATCCTGATGAAGATCCTGATGGCCGCCCGCGCCAACAACCTCCAGGCGATCGACGGCCCCTACCTCCAGATCCGCAACATCGACGGCTACCGCGAGGTCGCGCAGCGCGCCGCCGCGCTCGGCTTCGACGGCAAGTGGGTGCTGCACCCCGGCCAGGTCGAGGCGTCCAACGAGATCTTCTCGCCGTCGCAGGAGGACTACGACCACGCCGAGCTGATCCTGGACGCGTACGACTACTACACGTCCGAGGCGGGCGGCAAGAAGGGCTCCGCGATGCTCGGCGACGAGATGATCGACGAGGCCAGCCGCAAGATGGCCCTGGTCATCTCCGGCAAGGGCCGGGCGGCCGGCATGCAGCGCACGTCTAAGTTCGAGATCCCGGAGGCGTGAGCGCGATGCAGTTCGGACGCACGTACGAGGAGTTCGAGGTCGGGGCGACGTACAAGCACTGGCCGGGCAAGACGGTCACGGAGTACGACGACCACCTGTTCTGTCTCCTCACCATGAACCACCACCCGCTCCACATGGACACCAACTACGCCGAGAAGACGACGGACTTCGGCAAGAACGTGGTGGTCGGGAACTACATCTACTCGCTGCTGCTCGGCATGTCCGTCCCTGACATCTCGGGCAAGGCGATCGCCAACCTGGAGATCGAGTCGCTCCGGCACGTGGCGCCGACCTTCCACGGCGACACGGTCTACGGCCAGACGACCGTGCTCGACAAGTGGCCGTCCAAGTCGAAGAACGACCGCGGGATCGTCTACGTCGAGACCAAGGGCTACAAGCAGGACGGCACGCTGGTGTGCGTGTTCCGCCGCAAGGTGATGGTGCCGACCGAGACGTACATCAAGGAGCGCGGCGGCGAGCAGCCGGGCCGCCCCGAGCTCAAGGAACAGGGGAAGTAAGCGATGGCCCGTCTCGCCCAGACCGCCGGTCTGACCGACGTCCAGCAGGAGATCCTCTCCACCGTCCGCGACTTCGTGGACAAGGAGATCATCCCGGTCGCCACCGAGCTGGAGCACCGCGACGAGTACCCCCAGCAGATCGTCGACGGCCTCAGGGAGCTCGGCCTCTTCGGCCTGATGATCCCCGAGGAGTACGGTGGCCTGGGCGAGTCCCTCCTGACGTACGCGCTGTGCGTCGAGGAGATCGCCCGGGGCTGGATGTCCGTCTCCGGGATCATCAACACGCACTTCATCGTCGCGTACATGCTCAAGCAGCACGGCACGCAGGAGCAGAAGGAGCACTTCCTGCCGCGGATGGCGGCCGGCGACATCCGGGGCGCCTTCTCGATGTCGGAGCCGGGCCTCGGCTCGGACGTGTCGGCGATCACCTCGAAGGCGGTGAAGGACGGCGACGAGTACGTCCTGAACGGCCAGAAGATGTGGCTGACGAACGGCGGTACGTCGTCCCTCGTGGCCGTCCTCGTGCGAAGTGACGAAGGCCACCCCGAGGGCACGGCCCCCCACAAGTCGATGACGACCTTCCTGGTGGAGAAGGAGCCCGGCTTCGGAGAGGTCCGCCCCGGCCTCACCATCCCCGGCAAGATCGACAAAATGGGCTACAAGGGCGTCGACACCACCGAGCTGATCATGGACGGGCTGCGGATTCCGGCCGATCGGGTGCTCGGCGGGGTCACCGGCCGAGGTTTTTACCAAATGATGGACGGAGTCGAGGTCGGTCGCGTCAACGTGGCGGCACGCGGCTGCGGCGTCGCGCAGCGCGCGTTCGAACTGGGCATCCGGTACGCCCAGCAACGTCACACTTTCGGCAAGGCGATCGCCCAGCACCAGGCCATCCAGTTCAAGCTCGCGGAGATGGCCACCAAGGTCGAGGCCGCGCATGCCATGATGGTCAACGCCGCACGCAAAAAGGATTCCGGGGAGCGAAACGACCTGGAGGCAGGGATGGCGAAGTATCTCGCCTCCGAGTACTGCAAGGAGGTCGTGGAGGACGCCTTCCGGATCCACGGCGGCTACGGCTTCTCCAAGGAGTACGAGATCGAACGCCTCTACCGCGAGGCGCCCATGCTGCTGATCGGCGAGGGCACCGCCGAGATCCAGAAAATGATCATCGGGCGACGACTGCTCGAAGAGTATCGATTCCAGGGTTGATTGTCCGGGTACGGGGTGTTTTCTTCGAGAAGAAGATCACACCCCGTCAACGGTCTTCGGCCGCCGACTCGGCTTCCTGGCTTGCCCAGTTGCGGCCCGCGACCGGTACGATCCCGGAAAGCCGCCGTCCCCATTTCCCGCGCGGCATCATCCGCTACGAAGGTCATCCATGCCCCACAGCCAAACCTCTGCACATCGAGACAGCCTGGCCGGCGTACGCCTCGCGCGCGGAGCATCGCCGTGGCTTCTCCCGACCGTCGCCACCGCAGCCGTCAGCCTGCTCCGCGCCCGCCGCTCCGGCGCCGCCAAGGCCGTCGCCGTGCCCGCCACCGCGCTCGCGGCGGGCATGCTGTGGTTCTTCCGCGACCCCGAGCGTGAGATCGCCCAGGGCCGTGTCATCTCCCCCGCCGACGGTGTGGTGCAGAGCATCATGCCGTGGAAGGACGGCCGCACCCGCGTCGCGATCTTCATGAGCCCGCTCAACGTCCACGTCAACCGCGCGCCCCTCGCGGGCCAGGTGACGTCGGTGGAGCACATCCCCGGCGGCTTCGTTCCCGCGTTCAACAAGGAGAGCGAGAACAACGAGCGCGTAGTCTGGCATTTCGACACCGAACTCGGCGACATCGAGATGATCCAGATCGCCGGCGCGGTGGCCCGCCGTATCGTGCCCTACGTCCCGCAGGGCACGAAGGTCGAGCAGGGCGACCGCATCGGGCTGATCCGCTTCGGCTCGCGCGTCGACATCTACCTGCCGGAGGGCGTGGAGGTCGCGGTCGAGGTCGGCCAGAAGACCGTGGCTGGGGTGACTCGCATTGACCGTGATTGATCCTGAGACCCAGGCGGGCTGGGTGCCCGAGGCCGACGAGATCGGCGAGGACGAGGAGGAGATGCCGCTCTCTCTCCGCCTCTCGATAGCGGACACCCTCACGCTCGGCAACGCGACGTGCGGCTTCATGGCCGTGTACTTCACCACCACCGGCATCCTGATCCCGCACCTCACCGGGGACGACCAGTCGGCGGGCATGGCACGCCACAGCGCCGCCACCGCCGTCATCCTCATGCTCTGTGCGGCCGTCTTCGACCTGTTCGACGGCCTGGTCGCCAGGAAGCTGCGCTCCTCCCCCATGGGCGCGGAGCTGGACAACCTCTCCGACCTGATCAGCTTCGGCCTCGCGCCGGCGTACTTCGTGCTCGTCTACGGCATGGTGGCCGACGACGCGTACCAGAAGGTGGCCGCGGTCGGAGCGGTCATGGTGCTCCTGGCCGTGGTGCTGAGACTGGCGCGCTTCTCGTGCGTGACGCCGACGAACGGCATGTTCCAGGGCATGCCGAGCCCCTTCGGGGCGCTGACGGTCGTCTCGATCGTCCTTCTGGAGCTGCCGTTCTTCGCGACGCTGCTGGCGATCCTCGGCACGGCATGGCTGATGGTGAGCCGGGTCGAGTACCCGAAGCCGCGCGGCCGCCTCGCCGGGGCGATGCTCGCCTGGATCGTCCTGTCGATGGGCCTCCTGGCGGCCTGGGCCTTCGACGCCCCCGGCGGCCAGCTGCTCCTCCAGACCGGCTGTGCGCTGCAACTGGTGATGGGCGCGGTGATCCCGCTGTTCGCCACGGCCCGCCGCGTGAACAACTTCCGCGACAACCGGCGCGAGGCGCGGGCGGCGCAGCTGCCGTAGCCGAAGCCGTCGAGGGCCCCGGACCGCCACTTGGTCCGGGGCCCTCCGCTTTTTCCGTGGCGGGGACACGAGGCCGGTGCGCCGAGAGGTGAACCACGCAGGAGGCGGCGGGGGCGCAGCCCCCAGCAGGGCCTCAGCTCAGGAAGTCGCGCGCGATCTGCTCGGCGACCCGCTCCAGGATCGGCCCGGCCTCCGCGATGCACTTCACCACGTCCGGTTCGAGCTCGGTGAGCGGGTAGGCACGGCGGATCCCGGCCCGGCCGATCGACTCGGGCGGCAGGGCGAGGCGGCCGCACACCGCGACGACCTCCTTGCCGGCGGCGCGTGCCGCGGCCGCCACCCCGGCCGGGGCCTTTCCGTGCAGGGTCTGCTCGTCCAGCGAGCCCTCGCCGGTGATGACGAGCGACGCCCGCTCCAGCGCCGGCGCGAAGCCCAGGACGTCGAGCATGACCTCGATACCGGGCCGGAAGCGGGCGCCGAGCAGCAGCGCGCCGTACCCGATGCCCCCGGCGGCGCCCGCGCCCGGCGCCGCCGCGTACTCGACGGCGCGCGGGCCGACCTCGGCCTCCAGGATCTTCGCGAAGTGGCCCAGCGCCTCGTCCAGAGCGGCCACGTCGTCCGGCGCGGCCCCCTTCTGCGGGCCGTACACCGCGGGCGCGCCCGTCGGGCCGGTGAGCGGGTTGTCGACGTCGCTGGCGAGGGTCAGGTCGACGGCGGCCAGGCGCGGGTCCAGCCCGGACAGGTCCGCGCGGGCCAGGTCCGCGAGGCCGCCGCCGCCCGGCGGCACCGGTTCGCCGTCCTCGTCCAGGAACCGCGCCCCGAGAGCCGACAGCATCCCGGCGCCGCCGTCGGTGGTGGCGCTCCCCCCGACGCCGAAGACGATCGTGCGCGCACCGGCGTCGAGGGCGGCCCGCAGCAGCTCTCCGGAGCCGTAGGTGGAGGCCGTCAGAGGTGCGAAGACCCCGCGGGGCAGCCGCTGCAGCCCGCTCGCCTCGGCCATCTCCACGACCGCGGTGTCGCCGCGCAGCGCGAAGGCGGCGGTGACCTCCTCGCCCAGCGGCCCGGCGACCTGCCGCTCGTGCCGTTCGAACCCGGCCGCGACCGCGGCGGCCACCGTGCCGTCCCCGCCGTCCGCGACGGGCAGCGCCTCGACGTCGAGTCCGGGCACGACCCGCCTGAGCCCCGCCGTGACCCGCTCGGCGACCTGTACGGCCGTCAGCGAGCCCTTGAACTTGTCCGCGGCGATGAGCACGCGCTGTGTCACCTGTATCCCCTTGTTCTCCGGGCCCCGCGCACGTCAAGGCCAGTCGCGCCGCTGTGACCTTAACCGGAGGACACCCTCCCCGTCATGCCCCGCCCGAAGCCTGGGAAGAGGCTGGGAACCGCCTGCGAAAACGGGTAGACCACAGCCATGAGCAGTCTGGGGTCCGAGTTCGCCGACCGTGTGCTCGGTGGCTGGCTCGGCCGGATCGCGGGCAACATGCTCGGCAAACCGGTCGAGCGGGGCGACCTGTGGACCCGGGAGCGCATCGACGGCTATCTGCGGCGGGCCGCCGCCCTGCCGCTCACCGACTACCTGCCCGAGCCCGCCGGCGAGAGCGACGCGCTCGCGCTGCGCCCCGAGTGGCGGCAGTGCGTGCGCGGGCGGATCCACGGCAGCTGCCGTGACGACGACGTCGACTACACGATCCTCGGCCTGCACCTCCTGGAGACCCACGGCTTCGGCTTCAGCACCGAGCAGGTCGGCGAGCTGTGGCTGCAACGGCTGCCGTACCTCCAGACCTTCACGGCGGAACGGGCCGCCTACCGCAACCTCACCATCGGGCTGAAACCGCCCCTCACCGCCACCCACGACAACCCGTACCAGGAATGGATCGGCGCGCTGATCCGCGCCGACGTCTTCGGCTGGACCTGCCCGGGCGCCCCGCACCGGGCCGCCGCCCTGGCCCGCCGCGACGCGGTGCTGTCGCACTCCGGGAACGGGGTGTACGGCGCCATGTGGGCCGCCGCGCTGATCTCCGCGGCGTTCACCGCGCCGACGGCGCGGCAGGCCGTCGACACCGCGCTCACCGTGGTACCGGCGAGCTGCCGCCTGGCCCGGACCGTGCGCCGGGTCGTCTGCCTGTACGAGGCCCGGCTGAGCTGGGAGGACACCCTCACCACCGTCGCCGCCGAGACCGCGGGCCTCGGCTGGATCCACACCGTCCCCAACGCGGCCGTGCTCACCGCCGGGCTGCTCCACGGCGACGGCGACTTCACCCGGACCATCGCCCTCACCGTGCGCGGCGGCCTGGACACCGACTCCAACGGCGCGACGGCGGGCTCGGTGGCCGGGGTGCTGACCGGCGCGGCGGCCATTCCGGACCGGTGGCGGGCCCCCCTCGAGGACACGGTGCGCAGCGCCGTCTTCGGCTTCGACGGGGCCCGCGTCAGCGACCTGGCGGAGCGCACGGTGCGGCTGGCCCGGACGAACGCGGCCTGCGAGCTGGCTACCCTGCCAGAGTGACCACCACCGACACCTACGCCGCGTACATCGCGAGCCTCCCCCGGATCCTCGCCGGGGCCGCCGCGCTCTTCCGGGACACCGAGGGACGGGTGCTGCTCGTCGAACCCAACTACCGGGACGGCTGGGCCCTGCCGGGCGGAACCGTCGAGTCCGACGACGGGGAGACCCCGCGCCAGGGCGCCCGCCGGGAGACCCTGGAGGAGATCGGCCTGGACCGCGAGATGGGCCGGCTGCTGACCGTGGACTGGGTGCACGGCACCGGCCGGCCGCCCATCGTGGCGTACGTGTACGACGGCGGTGTCCTCGCCGACACGGACCTCGCGGCGATCAGGCTCCAGGAGGAGGAGCTGCTCTCCTGGCGGCTGGTGCCCCGCGAGGAGATCACCGCCCACCTCCCGGGTGCGCTGGGACGGCGCGTCCTGATCGCGCTGGACGTGGTGACCGAGGGCTCGGGCACCGCCGAGCTGGAGAACGGCGACCGCGTGGGGTGAGCGGGCGGGCCGCGCCGGCGGCCGAGCGGGCGGGCGGCCGGGCCTGGCGATATCCGCTCGCCGCCCGCGCCCGGCCCGCCCTACCCTCGAACACATGACCAAGCCCCTCGTCGCCATCCTCAGCGGCGCCGGTATCTCGACGGACTCGGGGATCCCCGACTACCGCGGCCCGAACGGGCTGTGGCGGAAGGATCCCGGGGCCGAGAAGCTCGTGACGTACGAGTACTACATGGGCGATCCGGAGATCCGGCGCCGGTCCTGGCAGATGCGGCGGAAGAACCGGACGCTGAGGGCCGAGCCGAACGCGGCGCACCGGGCCGTCGCCGAGCTGGAGCAGTCGGGCACGCCCGTTCGGGTGATCACGCAGAACGTGGACGGTCTGCACCAGCTCGCCGGGATGCCCGCCCGCAAGGTGCTCGAACTGCACGGCACCGCACGAGAGGTGGTGTGCACCGGGTGCCGTGCGCGGGGACCGATGGCGGACGCGATCGCCCGGGTCGAGGCCGGTGAGGAGGATCCGCCGTGCCTGGAGTGCGGGGGCATCCTCAAGTCGGCCACCGTCATGTTCGGCGAGCGGCTCGACCCGGACGTCCTCGGCGAGGCCCTCGCCATCAGCAAGGCCTGCACCGTCTTCATCGCCGTCGGCAGCAGCCTCCAGGTACAGCCGGCCGCCGGCCTCGCGGGCGTGGCCGCCGACCACGGCGCCCGGCTGGTCATCGTCAACGCCGAGCCGACGCCGTACGACGACCGGGCCGACGAGATCGTGCGGGAGCCGATCGGCACCGCCCTGCCTCAGCTCCTCCGCGTTCTGGCGAGCCAGGGCGCGTGAGGTGCTTCGGCCCTCTGAGCGAGCTCGAAGGTGTGCTGTGAACCGCGGCGCGTACGTCATCCCCCCGCCCGGAGAGGTCAGGCGAGCTTCTTCAGCTGCGCGTCGACGATGTCCTGGGGGATGGTCGGGGGCTGGATGGGGTTGACGGACATGAAGGTGGCGATGACGGAGTCCTGGCGGACGACCAGGACGGTGATGGGGATGCTGGGTCCTTTGCCGCCGTCGACGACGACCTGGGTGGCGTCGAAAGCGAGGCTCTCGTCGCCGTAGCCGGAAACGGACCGGGACCGGGCGCCGGAATACCCCAGCCCAGCATCGGGGTGAGCAGCGGACGGGCGCATCTCGGCGGTAGCGCACTTCGCAAGCGCTGCGCGCAGTTCGGTCATCACCCTGCGGGCATCGGCAGGGGCGTAGGACGTCAGGCCGACGCTCGCGTGCTGCCCGAGATCGTCGGAGGCGGACACGACGTCCTGACTGACTTGGGCCGTGAAGTCGTGCAGGCTGCCCAGCTCTGCGGCCGCGTAGACGGGGCGGCAAGGGGCGGGGGTGACGGCGCGGTAGGCGGTGAGCACGTCGTGGTCCACCGGGCGGCCCTTGCCCGTGACGGTGCCGACGGTATGGCCGGGGACGTCGCGCACGGTCAGCGCCAAGCGGTCGAGGCCCTTCTGGTCAAGCCCCTTCCCGGTCTCGGCCACGGGCGATCCGGATGCCTGCTGCGGCACCGAGCTCGCAGGCGAGGGGGACCCGGCACTCGCAGACTTCTCACGTGCTCCAGCGTCGTCCCCGCTGTCCGCACCGCACGCGCCGGTCAGCGCCAGCACCGACACCACACCCGCCGCCGCGACGGCCCGTCTGCCGAACGCAGAAGCATTCATCATTCGCCCACCCCCCGTGCCCCGACTGGGAGCACCCGCGTAAGAAGCCCCGGCCTGCGCCGGTACTGAAGTTCACGGGGAGCCTAGCTGGCCAGGCGAGTTGTTCTTCGCCTGGCCCGATTGAGATGCGGTACCCGCCCGTCCGGGCCGTCACCCCGCAGACTTGGGGCGTTTCGTTCAGATCAGCGGATCGTTGGTCCGGAAGTGCCGTTGACTGACGCGCGGTGGACGCGGAGCGAGCCGTTGCTCCCGGACCGGACACCGATGCGGGGTGGTCCCTGGAGGGACTCACCGGGAGGTGATCGACGCGATCGCCTTCAAGTTGCGGACCGGAACGGATGTGGGCGGTCCTGTGACCTGCACCGCCCGAACATAGCATCACAACTCAGCCACACCCCTTACGTACAATCCGGCCAACGTTCATGATCGTCGGCATGAGAAAGACCCTCACCCTCGCCGCAGCGGCCACCGTCCTCACGGCCGGTCTCGCAGGCTGCGGCAGCAGTGACTCTCGCAGCACCAACGCCGCACCCGCCAACGCCACCTCTCCCAAAGCCACAGCTGCACAGGCCAAGGCCCTCACCGCGCAGACCGCGTTCGCCAAGGTCTCCACCCTCGTGAGCACGGCGAGGCTTTCCGGAACCGTCACCGCGGACAACGACCCCAACCACCTGCTGGGCCGCCCGAATCAGTACACGTCGAAGATCACATTCGATGACACGCGGATCTCGGCTGGCGACGTCAGCGGCACCGACAAGGGTGACGTCGAACGCGGCGGTGCTATCGAGGTGTTCGGCAGCCCGGCCGACGCACAGGCCCGCGCGCAGTACATCCAGTCCGTCACCAAGGCGATGCCGATGCTCGCCGAATACGACTACGTTCACGGTGCGGCCCTTGTGCGGGTGTCCCACTACCTGACCCCGAAGCAGGCTGCTGACTACAAGGCCGCCGCCGACAACCTCGACTGAAAAAGCACCGCCTCGTGACAGTCCGCCCGCTCGATGAGGGCGCATGTCGTTACCTCCACCACCGCCTTGCGACCGGAGGCTTCCCGCCTCCCTGAAGCGCGAGGTGCGCTGAGGCCCCCAGGAGCGGGTGACCAACCAAGAGATTCGAGGTTCACCCGTGCGATCAGCGTCTGGGGCGCCCTGACGGCGCCCGAGGTTACGGCGGTGACACGATCCCATGATCAGTTGGCGCCGGTCTGGCAGATGGTGCAAAATCTACCCCCACTGACGCGATGGGATCTGTACTGCGCAGATCATGCGCGCAGCGAGTCGTGAACGGGGGACTGTGTTGCCTGGGGGACCCATCCCGATCCCGCCGGACTTGAAGCTGGCACCGGTCAAGAGCCCTCTACGTGCGCGAATACGCCGATCATGGCGATCAAGGAAGGCACTCAAAGGCTTTACCCAGTGGCTGATCGACTGGGGCGTACCACTCACTGCAGGCGCGATCGCCGTATACGTCTACGCCGCGCGCACCACCTCACCCAGTCACGTGTACAGGGCCTTCACCCTGATCGACCCCCCGGATCGCTTCGCGCTGTGGTTGCCGTCCGTCGTCGGGTGGCTCCTTGTGCCGGCGATCATCGGTGGCGTGGCAGGTCATGTCATCGCCCAGCGCATCAGCAGCGTGAAGGCCATCTCCACAGAGAAGTTGTTCCGCCGCCGTACCTGGGGGCAGAGGCTGAAACCCCCTGGTCTCATCCCAGACCTGCGGACGTATTTCCACGGCTCCTACGCCCAACAGAACTTCATCGACGCGTGGGTACGCATCGCCCATCGCAACGACTGGGAGCGCGCCCAGGACCACTGGGAAGTCTTCATCCGAGACATGGTGTCGACCCAGCAGTACGCTCACCTGGACCGACATGAATGCCTCGGCCAAGCGCAGGACACCGCACATCTCACGTTCGTCATCACAGCGCAGGCGGGCATCTGCATCGTCTGTGAGAGGAGGCGGTAACCGTGCGGTCCGAAGACGCCGTTGAGGTTGTACGCGCCTCCCTCGCCCTGGCGTTTCCAGGTGCGTCCACGGAAGGACTCACAAAAGCCGCCGAACTTGTTGTCCGTTGGGGATCGGAAGGGGTCGCCGAGCACCTCGACCAGGCCCTGACCCGCCGGATGCTGCAAGATCTTCTTGAGGTCACAGGCGCGCGCCGCTTCGAGATGGCGGACCCGGAATGGGAACGAGGCGATCCACCCGCCGACTATCGCACCTGGTCAAGACCCGAACAGGTCCATGACGATGTCCCGTTCCGGCACCGGCCGCCGGACAGGGATGACGGTGAACCACCGCCCCGACGTCCCCCGCGCCCGTTTGGCCCGTCCGCCACATGACCCGTCCGGAGCGTCGGCCGAAAACCTGCCGAAGTCGCTCGCCACGCTTCAGTCCGGTCAGAAGAGCCCCGCACCCCGTTCGAAGTCCAGCAGGCGCTGCTTGCGGGGCAGGCCGCCGCCGTAGCCGGTGAGGCTGCCGTTGGCGCCGATCACGCGGTGGCAGGGGACGATGATGCCGATGGGGTTGCGGCCGTTGGCGAGGCCGACCGCGCGGGAGGCCTTGGGATTGCCCAGGGCTTCGGCCAGTTCGCCGTAGGAGCGGGTCTCTCCGTAGGGGATCAGGGAGAGCTGTTCCCAGACGCTGCGCTGGAACGGGGTGCCGTTCAGTCGCAGTTCGAGGGTGAACTCCTTCAACTCGCCCCGGAAGTAGGCGGTCAGCTGTTCCTTGGCCGCGGCGAAGAGTTCGTCGTCGCGGTCGCCGAAGGTCTCCTCGGGCGGGCGGTGGCGCTGGTCCGCCATGTAGAGACCGCACAGGGCGCCGTCCTCGGCGACCAGGGTGAGGGGGCCGTAGGGGCTGTCGGTCACGGTGTGGTTCTTCATGGCATGGTCCTCACGACGGCTATACGGGCAGGAAGTTGATCGGGTGGCTGTCGGTCGCCCACAGGTACTGGACCGCGTAGGCCCGCCAGGGGCGCCAGGCGGCCGCGCGTGCGGTGAGGGCGGCCGGGGTGCCGGGCAGGCCCAACTCCTGGGCGGCGCGGCGGATTCCGAGGTCGGTGGGGAGGAAGGCGTCCGGGTCGCCGAGGGCCCGCATGGCGATGACGTCGACGGTCCAGGGGCCGAAACCGGGAAGGGCGAGGAGCCGGGCGCGCGCCTCGGCCCAGTCGCTCTCGACACCCAGGTGGAGGGTGCCGTCGGCCAGTTGGCCGACCAGCGTGGCGAAGGTGGTGCGGCGGGTGCGGGGCATCGCCAGCGACTCCGGGGGCACGTCCGCGAGCGCCTCGGGGGACGGGAAGAGGTGGGTGAGACCGCCCTCGGGGTCGTCCACCGGGGTGCCGTGGGCCCTCACCAGGCGGGCCGCGTGGGTGCGGGCGGCGGCCGTGGAGACCTGCTGGCCGAGCACGGCCCGGACGGCGAACTCCGCCTCGTCGGCCGTGCGCGGCACCCGGCGCCCCGGCGCCTTGTCGACCAGCGGCGCCAGGAAGGGGTCCGTGCGCAGCTGCTCGTCGACGGCGACCGGATCGGCGTCCAGGTCGAGCAGCCGCCGGCAGCGGCTGATGGCGACGGGCAGGTCCCGCAGGTCGCTGAGGGTGAGCCGGCAGGCGATGTGGTCGGGCTTCGGGGTGAGGGCGGCGACGCCGTGGCCGTACGGCAGCCGCAGGGTCCGCCGGTAGGCACCGTCCCGCCACTCCTCGACGCCGGGTACGGCGGTGGCCGCGAGGTGGCCGAAGAGGTTGTCGGGGTTGAGGGGGGCGCGGAAGGGCAGCCGGAGGGACAGCGTTCCGGGGGTGTCCGAGGTGCTCTTCTTCGGGGCCCTGGCGCGCAGGTCGCTCGGGGACAGGGCGAAGACCTCGCGGACGGTGTCGTTGAAGGTGCGGATCGAGGAGAAGCCGGCCGCGAAGGCGATCTCCGCCATCGGCAGCGGGGTCGTCTCGATCAACAGGCGGGCGGTCTGGGCGCGTTGGGCGCGGGCGAGGGCCAGCGGGCCGGCGCCGAGTTCGGCAAGCAGCTGGCGCTCGACCTGCCGGGGGCTGTAGCCGAGGCGGGCGGCGAGGCCGGGCACGCCCTCGCGGTCCACGACCCCGTCGGCGATCAGCCGCATGGCGCGGGCGACCAGGTCGGCGCGCTGGTTCCACTCCGGGGAACCGGGGCTGGTGTCGGGACGGCAGCGTTTGCAGGCCCGGAACCCGGCCTGCTGGCAGGCGGCCGCGCTCGGGTAGAACGTCATGTTCCCGGGTTTGGGCGGTACCACCGGGCAGCTGGGCCGGCAGTAGATGCGGGTGGTCAGGACGGCGGTGAAGAACCAGCCGTCGAACCGCGCGTCCTTCGACTGCACGGCCCGTACGCAGTGCTCGCGGTCGAGGTGCATCCCTTTCTGCATGGGTCCAGCATCGGCCACCGGGTGTGGCCGATGCTGGCGGAAATCCGACACGAAGGTGCCCTGGCCTTCGGGACCCCGAGAACCCCGAGGACACCGAGGCCCCCGAGGGCCACGGAGGCGCTACGGCCGTCAGGCGAAGTAGTGGTCCTGGTCGAGGTCGGCCAGCAGCCCCGGCTGCGCGGGCTGCCAGTCGTACCGCTCGCGGGTCGCGGCGCCGGACGTCGGGTTGTCGTTGCCGACGAAGGCCGCGATCCAGCCGAAGTGGCCGGCGGCCTCCTCCGGTGCGAGGGACACCACCGGCACGTCGAGCCGGCGGCCGACGACCTCGGTGATGCCGCGCAGCGGGACGCCCTCCTCGGCGACCGCGTGCAGCACGGCACCGGCCGGGGCGGTCTCCAGGGCCTTGCGGTAGAGGGTGGCCGCGTCGAAGCGGTGCACGGCCGACCAGCGGTTGGTGCCGTCGCCCACGTAGGCGGCGACGCCCTTGTCCCGGGCGATCCCGATGAGGGCCGGGACGAAGGCGTGGTCGCCGGCCCCGTGCACGGCGGGGAGCCGGATCGCCGAGACCCGTACCCCGCGGTCGGCCAGGGCCAGGGCGGCCCGCTCCGACTCGGCCCGGTGGGCGCCGGGCGCCGCCGGGTCGGAGCCGTCGGTCTCGGTACCGAGGCGGCCGGGGGTGAGCAGGCCGGTCACGGAGCTGATGACGAGGGGGCGGCCGGAGCCGGCGAGGGCGTCGCCGAAGGCGGCCAGGGCCGCGAGTTCGGTGCGCAGGGCGCCGTGCAGGTCGGAGAAGTCGTGGATGAAGCCCGTGTGGACCACCCCGTCCGTCGCGTCCGCCGCGACCCGCAGGCCGTCGACGTCGGTCAGGTCGCCGCGGTGCGCCTCCGCTCCCACCTCCTTCAGGGCCGCCTCGGCCGCGTCCGAGCGCGCGAGGCCGAGCACCTGGTGGCCGGCGCCGAGCAGTTCACGGACGACCGCGCTGCCGATGAACCCGGTGGCGCCGGTGACGAACACACGCATGACACATCACCTCATGGAGAGTAGGACTGCTGGGATGACCTCAGCGTGCGCCCGGCCCTGGGCCCGGGTCCAAGACCTGTTCCGCACCCGGTGATGCCGCTGCGGTCATGACCGCAGCTCACGACGGCGGGAGCAGAGGCGGCGGGAGTAGAGTCGAGGGGTGCCCGATTCCTTCGTACCGCCGGTGGACCTGGAACTGCGCCTGGTCCGCTACTTCACCGTGGTCGCCGAGGAGCTGCACTTCGGCCGCGCGGCCGACGCACTGCATCTCGCACAGCCGTCGCTGAGCCGTCAGATCCGGCGCCTGGAGCGGGAGTTGGGCGTGCGGCTGCTCGACCGCACGCCGCGCGGCACCCGGCTCACGGAGGCAGGGGAGACCTTTCTGCCGCAGGCCAGGGAGCTGCTGCGGAGTGCGGCCAGGGCCGCCGCCAGCGCCCGTTCGGCCGCCGCGCACGGCCTGTTCACCGTCGGGTACACCACCCACCAGATCGTCACCCCGGCCGTACGCGAGCTGCGCCACCGCCACCCGGAGGCCGACGTCCGCACCCTGCACGTGGACTGGAACGAACCGCGTTCCGCGCTGCTGGACCACCGGGTCGACGTGGTGGTGACCCGGTTCCTGTTCTGCGCCGACGGCTTGGACATCACGGCCCTCTACGACGAGCCGCGCGTCCTTCTGGTACCGCTCGGCCACCGGCTGGCCGGCAAGGAGTCGGTCACCCTGGCCGACTTCGCCGACGAGCCGCTCCCCCGTTTCACCGGCTCCGACCGGATCGGCGCGAATCCTCCCGGCCACACCAACCTCGGCGCCCTGGTGGAGACGCTGGAGGACAAGCTGGAGCTGGTCGCGAACGGTGAGGTGGTGTCCCTGGCGCCGGCCGGGTTCCGCGGCAACCTGCGGCCGGACATCGTCGTCGTCCCGATCGAGGACGCGGACTCCCTCCAGGTGGTCCTCGCCACCCGCAGCGGTGACCGGCATCCGCTGTTCCCGGCGTTCCGCCGCGCGGCGGAGGCCCATCTGGTCCCCTCCGGCGCCGCCGGGACCGGACGACCGCGTGCGGGCGCCGGGGCGGCTCGATGAGCGGGTCCGCCACGGTCAGCTTCGTCCTGAACGACGATCCGCGCCAGACCATCTCGGCCCTGCAGATCCGGCACCTCACCGAGCACGGGCACAGCCGGATCGCGCTGGCCCTGCCGGAGGAGGACTCCGCGCTCGCGCGGGCCCGGCGGCGGTTCGCCGAACACACCCTGGACAGCCTGGGCCTGCCGCCGCCGGTGCCGTTCACGGTGCCCCGGCCGCGGCGGGCGGGCACGGGGGCGGTGGCCGCGCTGCGCGCGGCGCACCCGGACGTCACGGCGGTCGCCGCCTTCGACGACGACCTCGCCCTGCGCACCCTGACCGCCCTGCACGACCTCGGCCTGACCGTCCCCGGCGACCTGGCGGTGATCGGCTACGACGACACCGAGTACGGCGAGCTGAGCACCCCCGCCCTGACCACCGTGCACATCGACGCGGAGGCCCGCGGCCGGCTGGCCGCGCGCACCGCGCTGGGGCTGGACGCGGCGGGGCTGGTGCCGGTGCCGGCGCGGATCATCGTACGGGACTCGGTGTGAGCGCGGTCGCGCACACCGAGTCCCGTACGCCCAGATCCCGCACGCCCAGGCCCCGCACGCCCAGGCCCCGCACGCCGAGTGCGGAACGGCCCGTCAGCCCGCGCGTTGGTCCGCGGTGTCCGCCGCGTCGTCGCCGCGCACCACGCACAGCGCCCAGATGATGAATCCGGACAGCGCGATCATCACGACGGACCACACCGGGTAGTACGGCAGGGAGAGGAAGTTGGCGATGATCACCAGCGCCGCGATGGCGACGCCGGCGCCGCGTGCCCACGCGGCCGGCTGGAAGAGGCCGACGCTCACGGCCACGGCGATCACGCCCAGGACCAGGTGGATCCAGCCCCAGCTGGTGAGGTCGAACTTGAACACGTAGTTGGGGGTCGTGACGAAGACGTCGTCCTGGGCGATCGCCATGATGCCCCGGAACACCGCGAGCAGTCCGGCGATCATGAGCATGACGGCAGCGAAGGCGGTCAGTCCTCCGGCCCACGCCATCTTGGCGGTGTGCTGGTGCGGGTGGCGCGCGGGATGTGTCGCGGTCATACGGCTGCCTCGATTCGTTCTCGGAGAGGGTGCTCAGCGCCCGTGGGCGGTGGGCACCGAGCCGGAGCGCTCGGCCGGCGGGTAGTTGCTCAGGACCATGGCCTTGGCCCTGCGGAACTCCTCGTCCGAGATGTCACCGCGGGACTTCATCTCGGAGAGCCTGGCCAGTTCGTCGACGCTGCTGGTCTGCCCGGTGCCGCTCTGGGCGGTCTGCCGGATGTACGACTCGAACGCCTTCTGCTGGTCGCGGGCCTGGGCGATCTCCCGCTGCCCCATGCCCTTCCCGCGGGCGATCACGTAGACGAGGACGCCCAGGAAGGGGACCACGATGCAGAGGGCCAGCCAGCCGGCCTTCGCCCAGCCGCCCATCGAGTCGTCACGGAAGATGTCCACGATGACCCGGAAGAGCAGGACGAGCCACATGATCCACAGGAAGAGCCACAACATCGTCCAGAAGGCGCTCAGCAGCGGATAGTCGTATGCGAGGTAGGTCTGCGCACTCATGTACGTCCTCCGTCCACGGCGCCGGCCGGTCGGCCGCGCCCTGCCGTCCCAGCGTGCGCTCGTCGGACGCCGGGGTTCCTCACCCGGCGCGGGTGATCGTGCGCGGCGCGGTACCCATGGCGACCGGGGTTCCGTTCGGGACCAGGGGCGAGCCACGAGGCGGTACCCCGTCCGGGACCGGGTGACCTGCCGCCGAGCGGGGCGGCGGGCGGAGGGGCGGGCCGCGGGCGAGGAGGTCACCGGCGCCGCTCACCCGTGTGCGCGGGCCGCGCCGCGGCGCGGCCGGTCGGGGCCGCGGGTCACCCACGGCGGGTGATCCCCCGGCGTTCCGGGGGAGCCGCGGCGGGGGCGCCGCAGTGGAGGGCGCCGCCGGGTCCGGGCGCGGTTGTGCGGCGCCGCCCGCCTGCCGGACCTCCGGCTGCAGGTCTCGCCCGAACCGCGTCCGGTCTTCGACATCGACGACGTCGACGAGACCCTCCCGGGCCGGTTCGAGTGGGACGTCGAAAGGCCGGCGGCCGGCTTCGTCGGGGGCGGCCGGGACCTCTCCGTGCGCCGGCCGCGGGACTGGCAGGGCATCGCCCGGCCGGACACCGTGGACCCGGCCGCGGTCACCCCGGTTCGGGCAGCCGCCGCATCTCCACCACCCGCAGTCCCAGCGACAGACAGCGGTCCAGCAGGCCATAGAGCTGTGCCTCGTCGACGACGGGACCGAACAGGACCGTCTGGCCGGACATCGTCACATGCTCCAGCTCCGGGAAGGCCCGTGTGAGCATGTCCGACATGGTCCCTTCGACGCGGATCTCGCAGTGCATGAGCCGTCTCCCGCCGCCGGCGTGCTGCGGTCTACCTCGCGATCCTGCGCCGTACGGCGTCAGCCGGCCTCACCCGGCGCAGGTGAGTCTCGCCCCATGTCCGAGAGCAAGCTCAGTGTCATCGGTTGCCGGCGCGGGCGCCCACCAGCCGTGGTCCGGCCGGTCGTGGGCGTCGCGGTTCCCGCGCGTGCTCAGCGCGTGGCGTCCGGGCCACCGCCCGGCGCGGCGCCCCGGACGGGCGCTCACGGCGGCCCTGGGCCGGGGCCGCATCGGGGTCACAGCAGTCCGCGCTCCCGGGCCCGGCGCACCGCGTCACCACGCCGGCTCACGCCGAGTTTCCGGTACACGCTCTTGAGGTGTGTCTTCACCGTGTTCACGGAGATGTACAGATCGGCGGCCATCTCCTGCGTGGACATCATCTGCGCCAGCCGGGCCAGCACCTCACGCTCGCGTCCGCTGAGCTCCTCGACCACCAGTGCCGGGGGTTCGGTGCCGGTTCCCGGGCCGCCGTGCGGCGTGCGGGCGTCGCCGTGCAGCCACCCGGCGGCCAGGCCGTGCAGGTAGGGGGCCTCCAGGAGTCGCCGGATGTCGGGCCCGGCGTCCAGGAACGGGCGCCGCAGCCGGTCCGGGCGGGCGTCCAGCAGGGCCCGGGCGAGCAGCTTGGCCGCGGCGGTGGTGTTCCCCGCCTCGGCCGCGGCGCGGGCCCGTACCAGCGTGGCCCGGACGGTGACCCCGGGGCCGGTCCGGTCGCTCCCGCACAGCCGCTCGACGGTCTCGACGGCCTCCGCGCGACGGCCGGCGGCGAGCCGGGCCCAGGCCACGTCCGCGGCGTACCGGGGCTCCCCCGAGCAGGGCACCGCGTCCAGCATCCCGGCGGCCGTGTCGGGGCGGCCCTCGGCGAGATGGACGGCCGAGGCGGCGAGCGCCGCGTGCACCTCGGCCCAGGGCGCGGTCGTCAGGGCGGCGACGGCCGGGGCCGCGGCGTTCGCGGCCGCCCGCGCGTCACCGCGGGCCAGCAGCAGCCGGGCGGTCACCAGCGCCCGGCACGCCTCGGTCACCGGGTCGGCGCCGACGGCACCGCAGGCGGCCGCCTCGTCCAGCAGAGACCGGGCCCGCTCCAGTTCGTCGCGGTCGACGGACACCGCGGCCAGCACCAGCTGCCCGAGACCGGCCCCGGGAAACGCCCCGGGGAACGGGCACCCGCCGGCGCCGCGGGTCGCCTCCGCCGCGGCCAGGGCCTCGCTCTCCGCCCTGCCGACCCAGCCGTCGAGGTAGTCGATCAGTGCCAGATGGCCCAGACAGTCTTCCCGTGCCAGTGCCGTGGCGGCGCCGCCGGGGCCGTCCAGCACCTCGGTCAGGACGGCGCGCGCCGCGTCGAAGCGCCCGGCCCACACCCGTGCCGAGCCCAGATGGGTGAGCAGCAGGGCGGCGAGTTCGGGGTGCTTCGCCAGGAGGTGGCCGGGCACCTCACGGCGCAGTCGCGCGGCCGTGGCCGTCGCCTGTTCGGCCCTGCCGGGAGCACCGGTCAGCCGGGCGGCGAGGGATTCGAGGAGCGTGCAGCTCAGCCGGCTCGCGTCGGCGGCCGGGCCCGCGGGCAGCTGCTCCTCGGCGTGGCCGAGGTGGGCCAGGCCGTGGTCGAGATCGCGCTCGGACAGCTCTCGGGCCGCCCTCACCAGATCCGCCGCCGCGCCCGTGGCCTGCGGATCCATCCCGGAGAAGAACGCGCGGAGATGGTCCGCGCGCAGGCCGGTGAAGAGCTGACCGATCGCCAGGTCGTCGACGAACACGCCGGCGGTGAACTCCCAGTCGCCCGCGGCGGCGCCGTGCGTCAGCGCCTGCGGCACCGCGCCGAAGTCCCGCAGCCACCGTGCGGCGCGGCGGTGCAGTTCCGGTTCGAGGCCCGGCAGACGGGCCCGCAGATGCACCCGGAGGATCTCCCCGAACAGCGGGTGCAGCCGGTACCAGGAGTGGCCCAGATCCTCGACGAACGAGTTCTGGCGGCACAGACCGGCCAGGAGCGACTCGGCGCCGGGGCGGCCCGTCAGCGCCTCCGCCAGCTCGGGGCGGAACCGGTCCAGGACGCTGACGCGCAGCAGCAGGTCCTGCGTCTGGGCCGGCTGCGTGCCGAGGACCTCGGCGAGGAGGAAGTCGGCGATGGTGCTGCGTCCGGCCTCGAACTCCTTCAGGTACGTCTCCGGGTCGGTGCTCTGCCGGGCGGCGAGGGCGCTCAGCCGCAGCCCGGCGGCCCATCCCCCGGTGCGCTCCACCAGGGCGCGGGTGGCCGGGGCCGGCAGCCGCAGGCCGTGCCGGGCCAGGAGGTCGGCGGCCTCCTCGGGGGTGAAGGCGAGTTCGTCGTTCCTGATCTCGGTGACGGCCGCGGACGCCCGGTAGCGGTGCAGGGGCAGCAGTGGTTCGGTCCGGCTGACGAGGACCAGCCGCAGTCCGTTTCCGGCGTGGTGCAGCACGAACTCCAGCTGCTCGGCGTTCTCCCGGGTGGCCGGCCGGTGGAACTCGTCGAGCACCAGGACCACCGGCCGGTCGCGGCCGCTCAGCTCGGCGGCCAGGCAGGCCAGCAGCCGGTGGTCCACCGGGCCCGCCGGTCCGGGGCCGGGGCCCGCTCCGGCGGACAGCGGGACGCCGGCCGAGTGCAGCGCCTGCAGTACGTAGGCCCAGAACACGCCCGGCTGCCGGTCCCCCACCTCGCCGGTGAGCCAGGCGACCGGCTGCCCGAGTCCTGCCGCCCAGTCTGCGACGAGCAGCGTCTTGCCCGCGCCGGCCGCGCCGTTGACCAGGGTCAGCGGGGTGTCGAGGGCCTGGTCGAGGTGGTCGGTCAGGCGGGCCCTGCGCACGAAGGTGGCGGGCCTGGCCGGCAGGGCGAACCGGGTGCGCAGGAACGGCTCGCCCAGCGGATCGGCGTACGGGAGGGGTTCCCGTACGCTGTCGTCCCTCGCGGCCACGGGGATCACCTCCCGGGTCCGGCAGGCCGTGGTCGGTGCTCCACTCGATCAGGATCCCAGCCTTGCCACCGCCGTGCAGGGCGCGGGGCCCCGGGCCGTCCACGGCGCCCTTGCGCCACGGTCGCCCGCCGTCAGGAGGTCCCCGCGTCCCGGTCGTCCCGGTCCCGGCGCGGCGGCGGGCTGCCGAGCGGGCCGGCGAGGAACGGTTCCTGTGCGAGGACCGCGCCGCAGCTGATGCTGAGGGTGGCGGCCAGG
This sequence comes from Streptomyces sp. NPDC086519, assembly GCF_040686075.1. NCBI lineage: Bacteria > Bacillati > Actinomycetota > Actinomycetes > Kitasatosporales > Streptomycetaceae > Streptomyces > Streptomyces sp. NPDC086519. The sequence goes on along the minus strand of NZ_JBFBJL010000004.1, from coordinate 160,225 downwards.
CACACCACGATCAGCCAGGACAGGAGCACGAACACCGACCCCAGCGGGCCGTAACCGGCCAGGGCCCGGTTGAGCGCCCCGGGCATGTAGAGCTTCGCGGTCACCGCCAGGGCGGTGAAGGCGATCGCCGTGATCACAGCGCCGGGCAGCAGCGGTTTCCAGCCGATGCCGCCGTCGAGCAGCAGGTGCTGCGTCCACCACCACAGGCCCACCTGGACGCCGAAGGTGACCGGGATGCCCAGCCAGGCGCCCAGACCGAAGCCGTCGTGCAGCGCGCCCTGCAGGACCAGCGCGACGATCCACAGCGCGAGCCAGGCCACCCAGCGCCACGGTACGGGCCGGATGCCGCCCCGGGGGATCTCCCAGGCACGCCGGCACAGCCGCTGCACGGCCCGGCTGACCGCGGTGGCCGAGATCAGCACCATCAGCCCGCCGATCACGCCGGTGGTCTGCCGCAGGCTTTCGCCCTGGGGCTCCATCAGCTGCTGGAGCTGGGCTTCGGCCGGACCGGTCAGTCCGAACACCGAGCGCAGGGAGCTGATGAGCTGGTCCCGGATCGCCGGCGGGGCGTAGGCGGCGAACACGAAGAGCAGCGGAACGGCGGCGAGGAAACTCTGGGCGGCCAGCCGGGTGGCGGTGTCGAAGATGCTCACGGACACCATGCGGTCCGCGAGATGGATGACGACGGGGAACCGGACCTCGGCCCGCCGGTGCACCGCCTTCGCCCGGGCGACCAGCCGCGCGGTCCGTCGGCGCCACCCGGACGGCACGGGCCGGGAGCCGGTGCGCGGCACCCGCCCGCTGGTCGGCATGGCATCGCTCCTCTCCTGCCTCCAGAGTGCGGTGCGGGCGCGCCGGTGGCACTCCGGACGGCCCGCGGGGGGCGGGCCGGGATGTCGTCCGGACGCGATGCGCCTGCGTTCCCGGTCTCCGGGACGCCGGGTTCTCCCGGGTCCTCGGCCCGCTGCTCATCGCTCTGGCGATCACGCTCGACCGCCGAGCGGAAACGGCGGATCCCGAGCCGCGGAGGTCAGCTCAGGGGAGCTGACGTGCGAAGGCCTCGTGGGCCCGCTCGTCGAAGAGCACGAACCGCACCTCCTCGACGGCCGTGTCCGCCTCCCGGACCGTCGTCACGGCGATCCGGGCGCCGTCGTCCATCGGCCAGCCGTAGATGCCGGTGGAGACGGCGGGGAACGCGACCGTGCGGGCGCCGAGTTCGTCGGCACGCTGGAGGGACTCGCGGTAGCAGGAGGCGAGCAGGCCGGAGCGGTCCTCGCTCTTGGAGTACACGGGGCCGACGGTGTGGATGACCCACCGGGCGTCGAGGTCGCCGGCCGTGGTGGCGACGGCCTGGCCGGTGGGCAGGCCCTTCCCGTACCGGGAGGCGCGCAGCTTGCGGCAGTCCGCGAGGATGGCGGGGCCGCCGCGGCGGTGGATGGCGCCGTCGACGCCTCCGCCGCCGAGCAGGGAGGAGTTGGCCGCGTTGACGATGGCGTCGACGCTCTGCCGGGTGATGTCGCCCTGGACGAGGGTGATGCGGGTCATGACTGCCGCAGCCTCCTCCACACGGCCTTCGCCGCGTTGTGCCCCGACATGCCGTGCACGCCCGGACCGGGCGGGGTGGCCGAGGAACAGATGAAGACGGCCGGGTGCGGGGTGCCGTACGGGAACAGGGACAGTCTGGGGCGCAGCAGGACCTGCAGGCCGGAGACCGCGCCGGTGCCGATGTCGCCGCCGACGTAGTTGGCGTTGCGGGCGGCGAGTTCGGCGGGGCCCGCGGTGGCGCGGGCCAGCACGCGGTCACGGAACCCCGGTGCGTAGCGCTCCAGTTGACGCTCCATCACCTCGGTGAGGTCGCCTCTCCAGCCGCTCGGCACATGCGCGTACGCCCAGAACACCTGCTTGCCCGCGGGGGCGCGGCCCGGGTCCACCACACTCGGCTGCACGGTGATCATGAACGGGCGGTCGGGGGCGCGGCCCTCGCGGGCGGCGGCGCGCAGGGCGGTGCCGATCTCCGCGCTGTCCGCGCCGATCTGCACGGTCCCGGCGCGGCGGGCCTCCGGTGCCGTCCAGGGGACCGGCCCGTCCAGCGCGTAGTCGATCTTGAAGACGCCCGGGCCGTACCGGTAGTCCCGGTAGTAGTTGCCGAGGCCGGCGATCCGGGCGAGGGCGGTGGGCGAGGTGTCGAAGATGTACGACCGCGCGGGCGGCAGGTCGTCGAGGCGCTTGACCTCGTAGTCGGTGTGGATCGCGCCGCCGAGGTCCGTGAGGTAGGCGGCGAGGGCGTCGGAGATGGCCTGGGAGCCGCCTCTGGCCACCGGCCAGCCGCGGGCGTGTGCGGCGAGCGCGAAGACCAGGCCGACGGCGCCGGTGGCGAAGCCACTGAGCGGGGCCATGACGTGGGCGACGAGACCGGCGAAGAGGGTGCGGGCCCGCTCGTCGCGGAAGCGGCGCAGCAGCAGGGTGGCGGGCGGCAGCCCGGCCAGGCCGAACCGGGCGAGGGTGACCGGGTCGCGTGGCAGCGCGGTCAGCGGCAGGGACATGAAGTCCCGGGCCAGGGTGTCCCACTTGGGCAGGAACGGCTCGACCAGCCTGCGGTAGGTGCCGGCGTCACGCGGTCCGAAGGAGGCGGCCGTCTCGGCCACGGAGCGGGCCAGCACGGCGGCGCGGCCGTCGCGGAAGGGGTGCGCCATCGGCAGGTCCGCGTGCAGCCACTCCAGGCCGTACCGCTCCAGGGGCAGGGCGCGGAACGCCGGCGAGTTGATGCCGAGCGGGTGGGCCGCCGAGCACGGGTCGTGCCGGAAGCCGGGGAGGGTGAGCTCCTCGGTGCGGGCACCGCCGCCCACGGTGTCCCGCGCCTCGAAGAGGGCCACGGAGAACCCGCGCCGGGCCAGCTCCACAGCGGCCGTCAGGCCGTTCGGCCCCGCCCCCACCACGACCGCATCGAGCATCGACGGCACCTTCGGACCCCTTCGTCAGCCGATGGCCACTCGGCTTCAGGATATGCCGGGGGACTGACACCCCCCTCGCTCGGGTTACCAGTGCGGGTTCAGCAGCAGGTCCACGATCCGGTGAGCGGTGGCGGCGTCCCGGGCCGCGGTGAACGGCAGTGTGTTGCCGCCCGTGACGCGGAACGGCTCGCCGGCGAGGGTGAGGTGGGTGCCGCCCGCCTCCTCGACCAGCAGCAGCCCGGCCGCGTGATCCCAGGCCGCCTCCCAACTGAACGTGGTGGCGTCCAACTCGCCCCGGGCGACGGCGAGGTACTCCAGGCCGGCCGAGCCGCAGGGGCGCGGGGCGACGCCGTCGCTCCACAGCGGGAGCAGCGCGCGCTTCTGCGCGTCGGTCGTGTAGTCCGGGTGGGAGGTGGCTATGCGCAGGTCCCGGCCCGCCTCGGGGGCACCGGCCAGCAGCCGCTCGCCGTCGAGGAAGGCGCCCTTGCCGCGTACCGCCGTGGCGAGTTGCTCGCGGGCCGGGGCGTAGGTCCAGGAGGCGAGCAGGACGCCCCGGTGGGCGAGCGCGACCAGGGTGCAGAAGCCGTCCTCGCCGCGTACGAACTGGCGGGTGCCGTCGACGGGGTCGACGATCCACACCGGCGCGTCGCCCTGGAGCGCGCCGTAGGTCTCCGGGTCGGCGTGCACCGCCTCCTCGCCGACCACGACGGAGCCGGGCAGGAGGGAGCCGAGGGCCGCGGTGAGGTACCGCTCGGCGAGCCGGTCGGCGTCCGTCACCAGGTCGTGCGGGCCGTTCTTCTGGTCGACCTCGTGGTCGGCGAGCCGGCGCCAGCGGGGCTGGATCTCGGTCCGGGCGGCCTTGCGGATGGCGTCCTCGACGTCACCGGCGTGCTGGAGGAGAAACTCGTCGATGGTCTCCGTTGCTTCGATCATGCCTCCATGAGAGCACGGCGCGCTGACAATCCCCGCCGCTCGGACGTACGGGACATGGAATGCGGACGAACAGGCGGTGCCGGCGATCGGCGGGCCGAGGACGGAGGATCGGCGGGCCGAGGACGGCCGCACCAGGTCGGCGCGCCGGCGTCAGCGCCCCACCGCGTAGCCCTGCATCCCGCGCGGGTTCGCCGCCGCCGACAGCACCCCGGTTCGCGGGTCCCGTGCCACCGCGCACAGCCGCCCCTCCGACCAGCCCGGCCCGACCGTCACGTCGTGGCCGCGCCGCCGCAGCCCGGCCACCACCTCCGGGTCCGTGCGGGACTCGACGGTCACGCTCCCGGGGCGGCGGCCACGGGGGTAGAAGGAGCTGGGGAAGCTGTCGTTGTGCCAGTTCGGGGCGTCGATCGCGCCCTGGAGGTCGAGACCGCCGCGGACCTCGCCGCGCAGCGCGACGGCGAGGAAGAAGTGCAGCTGCCACTGGTCCTGCTGGTCGCCGCCCGGCGTGCCGAAGGCCAGCACCGGGACGCCGTCGCGCAGGGCGATCGACGGGGTGAGGGTGGTGCGGGGGCGCCGGCCGGGGGTGAGGGAGTTGGGCAGGCCCTCCTCCAGCCAGGCCATCTGGAGCCGGGTGCCCAGCGGGAAGCCCAGCTCGGGCACGACGGGGTTGGACTGGAGCCACCCGCCGCTCGGCGTGGCCGCGACCATGTTGCCCCAGCGGTCGACGACGTCCAGGTGGCAGGTGTCGCCCCGGGTGCGGCCGTCGTCCGCGACCTGGGGGTCCCCGGGCACCTGCGCGACGGTCGGCTCACCGGCGCCGAGCGGGTCGAAGGCGGTGTCCGGCCGGGTCTCCACGCGCGCGTACCCGGGCAGCCGGGGCTCGCGCCCGCCGGGGCTGCCCGGCCGCAGCTCGTCGGAGGCCTTGGCGCCGATCAGCTCCCGCCGCCCGGCGTTGTACGCGGCCGAGAGCAGTTCGGCCAGCGGTACCTCGGCCGCGTCCCCGTACCAGGCCTCGCGGTCGGCCATGACGAGCTTGCAGCCCTCGACGAGGAGGTGGACGTAGTCGGCGGAGCCGTGGGCGGGCAGCTCGGGCGGCAGCAGGGCGAGCTGCTGGAGGAGGGCCGGGCCCTGGCTCCAGGGGCCCGCCTTGCACACGGTCCAGCCGTTCCAGTCGTACGACACCGGGCTCTCGTAGCTCGCGGACCAGCCGGCCAGGTCGGCGGCGGTGAGGGTGCCGGTGTGCCGTGTGCCGCTGGTGTCCATGGTGGGGCGGGCGGCCTGGCGGACCAGGGCCTCGGCGATGAAGCCGGTGCGCCACACCTCGCGGGCCGCGTCGATCCGCGCCTCCCGGTCCCCGGCGCCCGCGGTCTCGGCGAGCAGCCGCTTCCAGGTGACGGCGAGGGCGGGGTTGCGGAAGAGCTCACCGGGGCGGGGTGCCCGGCCGCCGGGCAGGTAGAGCTCGGCCGATGACGTCCACTCGGTCTCGAACAGCCTTCGCACGCTCGCCACCGTGGCGCCGACGTTCTCCACGGGCGGGTGCCCGTGCTCGGCGTAGCCGATGGCGTACTTCAGGACCTCGTCCAGCGGCTGGGTGCCGTGGTCGCGCAGCAGGAGCAGCCAGGCGTCGAAGGCACCGGGGACGGCCGCGGCCAGCGGGCCGGTGCCGGGGACGAGGTCCAGGCCGAGCCCCCGGTAGTGGGCGACGGTGGCGCCGGCCGGGGCCACGCCCTGACCGCACAGCACCCGTACCTCGCCATCGGCCGGGGCGAGCAGGATCGGCACCTCACCGGCGGGCCCGTTGAGGTGCGGCTCGACCACGTGCAGGACGAAGGCCCCGGCGACGGCCGCGTCGTAGGCGTTGCCGCCGCTCTCCAGGACGGCCATCGCCGACTGGGAGGCAAGCCAGTGCGTGGAGGAGACCATGCCGAAGCTGCCCTGGAGGGTGGGACGGGTGGTGAACTGCATCTGTCACCTCGCTGTGCGCACGGCCGGGCCACCTGTCTGGCGGCTCCATGTTTTCACGGCCGTGGCGAGGCGAACCCCGTCGTGGGGCTCGCCTCTCCCCGTCACTCGTCCGAGTCGGGCTTGTTCGACGCCGCCGCGTACGCCTGGGCGGGTGTCATCGGGATCCCGTTGAGGCTGACCGTCTTGTAGGGGCTGACCTTGGCGCAGGTCTTGGAGTCGCTGGCGGTCGAGGCGTTGGCGTTGGCGACCGCCGCCTTGGTGTCGCCGGAGCTCGCCGGGTAGGAGGTGCCGCTGGTCCAGTCGCTGCCGACCACCAGGACGACGCCGCTGCCGCCGCCCGACTTGAGGTGCGAGCCGGGCAGGTCGAGAGCCTTGGCGACGGTCTGCGCCTCGGCCTTGTCGCCGCTGCCGTAGGTCAGGGTGGTCGTGGTCGCGGAGGCCGGGGCGTTGGCGGTGCTCGTGCCGGTGCTGAAGCCCTGCGAGATCAGGGCGTTCGCGATGGCGGAGGCGCGGCCGGTGATGTCGGTGCCGTTCTCGACGGTCACGGCGATCTGGGACGCGGGGACGGTCGCGGTGGCGGTCGGCTTCGCGCTCGCGGCCGCCGAGCCCGCCGCCGACTTCTTGCCCGAAGCGGTGGTCAGCGACTGGTCGTTGGCCATGGTGGCGAACAGGTCCTTGGCACCCGAGCCGACCACCACACGGTTGGAGTTGTTGGGGTCGGGGGCGGTCTGCATGGTGGTGAACGTCATCCGCTTGGTGGGGACCTTGTTCACGTCGGCCGCCAGCGAGATCAGCTTCTTGATGCTGCCGAGCCCGTCGTCCACGGTGAGCGCCTTGGTGGCGGCGTTCGCGAGGCTGTATACGGCGGTGGGGTCGGTCAGCGTGCCCGCGCTCTTGAACTTGCGGATCATCGCGCTGAGGAAGATGTGCTGGGAGACGGTACGGCCCAGGTCGCTGCCGTCGCCGAAGCCGTGCCGGGAACGGACGAACTCCAGCGCGGCCTGGCCCTTGAGGGTGTGGCTGCCCTTGGACAGCTTCAGGTGCGAGTAGGTGTCGTACACGTTGGAGTTGACGCACACGGAGACACCCCCGACCGCGTCGGACATCTTGACCACGCCGGAGAAGTCCAGCTTGACGAAGTGGTCGATGGGGATGCCGGTGAGCTGGTGGACGGTGGCGACCTGGCAGGCGGCCCCGTACTGGAGGGCGCTGTTGACCTGGCCGTAGTAGCCGGAGGTGGACTGGCCGCTCGAACTGTCCTTGCAGGCGGGAACGTCGACCATGGTGTCGCGGGGGATGCTCATGACCGTGGCGTTGGAGCGGTCGGCGGATATGTGGACGACCATCTCCACGTCCGCGTTGCCGTTGCCGCTCTGCACGCCGGTCTGGGAGCAGCCGCCGCCGAGCTTGCAGTCGGTCTTGCTGGTCCGGGCGTCCGAGCCGATCACCAGGATGTTGATCGGGGTCCGGCCGAACGCGTCGGCCTTCTCGGTGCCGCCCTTGCCGTCGAGGGAGACGCTGTTGATGTTGCCGTTGAGGTGCTGGTAGAACCACCAGCCGGCGCCGGCCGTGACCAGGACCAGGACGGCCGTGCACAGGCCGATGATCTTCAGGACCCGCTTGCCGCGGCCCGCCGGTCTGGCCCGCCGGGACCGCCTGCCGCCGCGGGTCTTGGCCGCCTGCCGGGCGGCGGCCCGGCCGCCGGTCGGCCGCGTCCCGTCGGGCAGGGATCCGCGCTGTCCGGGCACCCTGTCGGTGCGGTGGCGCGTGGCCTGGCCTCCCGGGCCGTCCCACGGGTCGGTCATCTTCCACTCCCATGAACGGTCGGGTCCGTCTGCGGGTACGGTCGGGCGGGTCGGGCGTCCGCGGCGGGGTACGGGCAGCCGCGTGCTGGGCCCATTTGGGTTGCGTGATTGCGCAATCTAACAAACCCACGGCCCCGGCAGCACAGACCCCACCCGAATTCACAGGTGAGGGATCTCATGAAACCTCCAGGACACACCTGCCGTCCGCCCCCGCGCCGGACCCCGCCCGCGCGGTCAGACGCCGGCCTCGTACAACCGCCGCACCGGCGCCGGGACCTGCTGCGAGCGGGCGGTGAGCTGCCCGACGGTGACCCGTACCACGGTCACGATGTCCGGATCGTCCACGTAGTAGACCTGCCGCCGGCCCTCCCGGCGGGAGCGCACCAGACCGGCCAGCCTGAGCTTGGCCAGGTGCTGGCTGACCGCCGGCAGGGCGCCCCCGACCCGGTCGGCGAGGCACGTCACGTCGCTCTCCCCCTGGGACAGCGCCCACATGATGTGCAGCCGGGCCGGCGAGGCGAGCAGCCCGAACACCGCGGCCGCCTCCGTCAGCACGCCGTCGGAGGGGTCCGTGAAGCCGCCGACGTTCTCCCCCACAGCGCGCCCCCTCCTCGCCCGGTCTCCGCACAGACGCCACTCAGTGTAGCCATGCGGTCACCCCTCCCCGGCAGCCTCCCCGCAACGTCCGCCCCGCGTTCCCCGCATTGTCATGAGCGGGTGACAGATCATCGACGGCTCGACGTCAGGCGTCGCCGGCGGCCACCACCGTTCATAGGCTTGCGCAACAACGCAACCCAGCAAGGCACACCCGTACCGAAAGGCAGAGCTCGTGGGCATCATCGGCTGGATCGTCCTGGGTCTCCTCGCCGGAGCCGTCGCCAAGGTCCTGCTGCCCGGCCGCGACCCGGGCGGCCTGATCGGCACCACCCTCATCGGCATCGCGGGCGCCTTCGTGGGCGGCTGGCTCTCCTCCCGCTTCCTGGACCGCCCGGTGGAGAAGCACTTCTTCGACCTCTACACCTGGGGCGCCGCGATCGCCGGCTCCCTCGTCCTGCTCGTCGGCTACCGGCTGCTGTTCGGCAACTCACGCGACTGAGCGTCCCGCGGTCAGCAGATGCCCGCTGGCCCCGAGCAGGGACGGCTCGGACTCGATCCGCCGGGTGGCCGCGAGCACGGCCGCCCGGCGTTCGGGGTCGGCCAGCCACTCCTGAACGCCGCCCATCAGCCAGGCGATGCCCTCGACGCCGTACTGCCCCTCGACGGCGAGTCCGGCCTCGGTGAACTCCTCCGGCGTCTCGGCCGGTTGGGCCAGATAGGCGGTGGTGAAGAGGCTGCCGTCCCACTGCGAGGCGAGCCTGCCGTCCTCGGAGACGGCGTCGGCGACGGCCCGCTGGACCGGTTCGAAGTAGCGCTCCTCGTGCAGGAGGTCGTGCAGCATCGCGTACCGGTTGATGGTCGCCGCGACGACCAGTCCGCCGGGCCGTACCGCCCGCCGCGCCTCGGCCAGCGCCCTGATCCGGTCGGCCCGTTCGGGCAGGTGGTAGAGGGGTCCCAGCAGCAGTACGACATCGTAGGCCGCGTCGTCGACGGGCAGCTCACGGGCGTCCCCGGAACGGGCCGTGACGCCGGGCAGCCGGGCCGCCTGGGCCACATGCAGCGGCACCGGGTCGACGAGGTCGACGACGTGTCCGTCCGCCGCCAGCCACTCGGCGTGCACCCCGCTGCCGCCGCCCACGTCCAGCACCCGCACGGGCGCGGCAGGCAGCAGCCGTCGCAGTACGTCCTGGGTGCGCCAGAACTCCAGGAGCCCGACCCCGTCGCGCAGCCGCGCGTCCTCCTTGCCCTCGTTGTAGTAGGCGAGGACGTCCGCGCGCAGACCGGTGGACACGGGCTCTTCGGATGGGGATGTCGTGGTCATACCCGAAAGGCTGGCGGCCGGACAACAGGGGGCGCAAACGACTTTGCCCGCCCCGCACGGGCGTGACGGTGACTCCGGTCACCCTCGCGGCCGGATGCAGTCACGACATTCCGGATGTACAGGGACCGCGGGCACACGACATTCCGGATGTAGGGGGACGGCCGACGGCGGCCGTCAACGGGGCGCCGTGCCCGGCCCACAGGCAACGCACGGATTCCACTTCCGCCCCACAGGGACTCGTGTGAAACTGGCGTCCCGTCCGCAGTGTGGACTCCTCCGCACACCGTCCCCAGCGAGAAGTGCGACTTGCGTTCTCTTCCACTGCCGCTCGCCCTCACCGCGCGCCTGACACCGGTCGCCGTGCTCGCCTGTGCGGGCTGGGTGATGGCGTCGGGCCCGGACAAGACGGCGTCCACCGGCTCCGGTGACACCTCGGCCCAGCAGGCGGCCGGCCAGTCGGCGGGCGACGCCGCGTCGTCGTCCTCCGCGTCGACGGCGGCCACCAAGACGTACTCCGCCTCCCCCGCCCCCTGCGGCAGCATCCCCGTCGCCACCCTCAAGTCGCTGGTGCCCGGCGCGAAGACGGCCGGCAAGGAGATCCCCTCCACCGACACCAAGCTGCGCCGCACCTGCTCCTGGAACGCGCTCAAGGGGTACGACTACCGCTGGCTCGACGTCTCCTTCGAGATCATGGACACCGACGCGGCGGCCGCGAAGGAGTACAAGGACCGGGTCGCCGAGAAGAGCGGCGGCGGGGCCGTGCCCGGACTCGGCGACAGCGGCTACTCGGTCGTGAACCTCACCACCGAGGACAAACAGCAGACCCGTGAGGGCGTGGTGATGGCCCAGGTCTCCAACGCGCTGGTGGTCGTCACGTACAACGGCAGCGACTTCGAGTCCAAGAAGGCGCCCAGCACGGACGTGATCAACAAGGGTGCCATCCAGGCGGCGAAGAGCGCGGTGACCGCGTTGAAGGGCAGCCAGTGACCCGCCTGGCCGCCCTTCGTGCGCGCGCCTGCTGACTCACGCCTGCTGACTCACACCTCCTTGGGCCGCACCAGCAGGGTCAGTCCCAGGTACAGCACCAGGGAGGTGCCGAGGCCGACCGCCCAGCCGTAGTCGGCGAGCGAGGACAGGGCCGGTACGGGGCGGCCGTCGATCAGCGGTTTGAAGCTGGCGCCGCCGATCGCGAGGATGCCTCCGGCGAGGAAGGCGACGACCGCCCGCCAGTTCCAGCCGCCGTCGTACCAGTAGCGGCCGCCCGTGCGGTACAGGTCGGTCAGGTCGAGGCGGGTGCGGCGCAGGATCCAGTAGTCGGCGACGAGGATGCCGGCGACCGTACCGAGCAGACCGCCGACCAGGCCGAGCCAGGTGAAGATGTAGCCCTGCGGGTCGGAGTACAGCTTCCACGGGAAGATCAGTACGCCGAGGACGCAGGTGACCAGGGCGCCGGTGCGGAAACTGATCCTCCGGGGCGCGATGTTGGAGAAGTCGAAGGCGGGCGAGACCAGGTTGGCCGCGATGTTCACGGAGAGTGTCGCGACCAGCACGGTGACCAGGGCGTAGAGCAGGCCGACCACGCTGTCCGTCTTCGCGGCCAGCTGCACCGGGTCCCAGACCGGCTGCCCGTACACGGCCTGCGAGCCGGAGGTCACCAGGACGGAGAGGAAGGCGAAGAGGGTCATGGTGGTGGGCAGGCCCAGTGCCTGGCCCCAGGTCTGCGCCCTCTGGCTCTTGCCGTACCGGGTGAAGTCGGGGATGTTCAGCGACAGTGTGGACCAGAAGCCGATCATGCCCATCAGGGACGGCCAGAAGATCTTCCAGAAGCCGCCGCCCCAGCCGAGCTTGGAGGGCTGGTCGAAGAGCGGGCCGAGGCCGCCGGCCTTGTTGCTCATCCAGACCAGCATCACGAAGGCGCCGACGAGCACGAAGGGCGCGGCCCAGTTCTCGAAGCGGCGGATCGTCTCCATGCCCCGGTAGATGATCGCGACCTGGAGCACCCAGAAGAGCGCGAACGACAGCCACATGGTCCAGGGGTAGCCGCCGATCTTTCCCGTGTCGGACCAGCCGCTGCCGATCAGCTTGCCGGCGAGGAAGAAGATCGCCTCGCCGCCGATCCAGGTCTGGATGCCGAACCAGCCGCAGGCCACCAACGCCCGTACGACGGCGGGGAGGTTGGCGCCGCGTACGCCGAAGGAGGCGCGGGCGAAGACCGGGAAGGGGATGCCGTACTTGGGTCCGGCGTGCCCGGTGAGCAGCATCGGGACGAGGACGATCAGGTTGGCGAGGGCGATGGTGAACACGGCCTGTTTCCAGTCCATGCCGACCGCGATGAGCCCGGAGGCCAGGGTCCAGGACGCCGTGTTGTGGGCCATGCCGACCCAGAGCGCGGAGAAGTTGTACGTGGTCCAGGTGCGCTTGGCGACGGGGACCGGCAGCAGGTCCTCGTTGGCGTACGGACCGCTCGGCGGCGGCGAGCCCGGGGTGAGCTCGACGCGCCCGTCGGGGAGGGCGACTTGACCGGAGATGGGTATGGCCGAGGGAGCGGTGTCGGTCATGGGCAGGCCAATCAGGGTGAGGTGGGACGGGAAAGGCCGTGCGGGCGGGACGGGGGGGTACGCCTGTGGGGTGCGCCCTGGCCCCCTTCCCGGAACGGTGGGAAGGGGGAGACCAACTGCCAGGAGTGGGCTAGCCGTTGACGGCCGGGATGACCTTCGTCCCGTACGCGTCGATGGTGGCCTCCTGCGCGTCGTGCATGTCGTAGACGGCGAACTGGTCGACGCCCAGCTCGCGCAGGGCGTTCAGCTTCTCGATGTGCTTCTCCGCCGGGCCGATGACGCAGAAGCGGTCGACGATCTCGTCGGGCACGAACTCGGTGTCGGGGTTGCCGCTGCGTCCGTGGTGCGCGTAGTCGTAGCCCTGACGGGACTTGATGTAGTCGGTGAGTTCGTCGGGCACGGCGGCGGAGTGCTCGCCGTACTTGGCGACCAGGTCGGCGACATGGTTGCCGACCATGCCGCCGAACCAGCGGCACTGGTCGCGGGCGTGGGCCAGGGCATCGGGCGAGTCGTCCTCGGTGACGTAGGCGGGGGCGGCGACGCAGATGGTCACCTCGGACGGGTCGCGGCCGGCGGCCACGGCCGCGTCCTTCACCGCCTTGACCATGTACTCGGTGAGGTAGAGGTCGGAGAGCTGGAGGATGAACCCGTCGGCCTCCTCCCCGGTCATCTTCAGGGCCTTCGGGCCGTACGCGGCCATCCAGACCGGGAGTTCGGCGCCCGGCTTGATCCACGGGAAGCTGATGACCGTACCGCCCAGGTCGGCCTCCTCACCCCGGCCGAGGGCGCGGATCACCTTCATGGCCTCGCTGATGCGGGCGAGGGTGTTGGGCTTGCGGCCGGCCACCCGCATCGCCGAGTCGCCGCGGCCGATGCCGCACACCGTGCGGTTGCCGAACATGTCGTTGAGGGTGGCGAAGGTGGAGGCGGTGACCTCCCAGGTGCGGGTGCCCGGGTTGGTGACCATCGGTCCGACCGTCAGCTTGCTGGTGTTCGCCAGGATCTGACTGTAGATCACGAACGGCTCCTGCCAGAGCACGGCGGAGTCGAAGGTCCAGCCGTACCGGAAGCCGTTGCGTTCGGCCCGTTTCATCAGGCTGATGACCCGGGAGGCCGGCGGATCGGTCTGCAGGACGAGTCCGAAGTCCATGTGCGCTGCTCCTAGTTGAGGTACTGACAGGTGGAGCGCGGGGTGTAGACACCGTGCCCGGCGTGCCCGGTGTACTCCCGCTCGGTGATGACCGGTTCGCCGCGTGAGAGGACCGTCTCGACCCGGCCGGTGAGGCGCTTGCCCTCGTACGCCGAGTAGTCGACGTTCATGTGGTGGGTCTCGGCGGAGACGACCTGCTCGGCGTGCGGGTCGTAGATGACGACGTCGGCGTCGGCGCCCGGGGTGATGGTGCCCTTCTTCGGATACATGCCGAACATCCGGGCCGGGGTGGCGCAGGCGATCTCGATCCAGCGGCGGCGCGTGATGTGTCCGTCGACGACGGCCTGGTGGAGCAGGTCCATCCGGTTCTCCACGCCGGGCAGGCCGTTGGGGATCTTCGAGAAGTCGCCGCGGCCGAGTTCCTTCTGGCCGACGAAGCAGAAGGGGCAGTGATCGGTGGAGACGACCTGGAGGTCGTTGGTCCGAAGGCCCTGCCAGAGCTTGGCCTGGTGCTCCTTGGGGCGCAGCGGCGTGCTGCACACGTACTTGGCGCCCTCGAAGTCGGGCTCGGCGAGGTTGTCGGTGGACAGGAAGAGGTACTGCGGGCAGGTCTCGCCGAAGACCGGGAGCCCCTCGTCGCGGGCCCGGGCCAGCTCGGCGACCGCCTCCATCGCCGAGACGTGCACGACGTAGAGAGGGGCGCCGGCGACCTGGGCGAGCTTGATGGCGCGGTGGGTGGCCTCGGCTTCGAGGAGGGCCTTGCGGACCTCGCCGTGATACCTGGGGTCGGTCTCGCCGCGCGCCAGCGCCTGCTCCACCAGCACGTCGATGGCGATGCCGTTCTCGGCGTGCATCATGATCAGGCCGCCGTTCTCGGCGGAGCGCTGCATGGCGCGCAGGATCTGGCCGTCGTCGGAGTAGAAGACGCCCGGGTAGGCCATGAACTGCTTGAAGGAGGTCACGCCCTCCTCCACCAGCAGGTCCATCTCCTTGAGGGTCTCCTGGTTCACATCGGAGACGATCATGTGGAAGCCGTAGTCGACGGCGCAGTTGCCCTCGGCCTTGGCGTGCCAGGCGTCCAGGCCCTCGCGGAGGCTGTGTCCGACGCTCTGCACGGCGAAGTCGACGACGGTGGTCGTCCCGCCCCAGGCGGCGGCCCGGGTACCGGTCTCGAAGGTGTCGGAGGCGAAGGTGCCGCCGAACGGCAGTTCCATGTGGGTGTGGGCGTCGACGCCGCCCGGGATGACGTACTTGCCGGTGGCGTCGATGGTGCGCTCGGCGGTGAAGGCCTCGGCGGCGGGCGTTGCGGAGGCGGCGAGGGCGGCGATACGGCCGTCCTCGATCAGGACGTCGGCGTGGATCTCGTCGGACGCGGTGATGACGAGTCCGCCGCGGATTACTGTACGGCCGGTCATGGGGTCCTCTCGTTCGTGGTCACGTACGGGTCCGACGGTGGCTGGTCGCGCCCACGCGGCGGCAGCCGCATGTTCAGCCCTGCCCCGCGCGCCTTTGGGGCGCGAACGGCGCCGTCTGCTTCTACGGAGCCGTCAGCGGGCCGTAAGCGTCCGGGCGGCGGTCCCGGAAGAACTGCCAGCGGTCGCGGACCTCGCGGAGCTTGGCCAGGTCCAGGTCGCGGACGACGAGTTCGGTCTCCTTGTCGGAGGCCACCTCGCCGGCGAACTGGCCCTCCGGGTCCACGAAGTAGGAGGTGCCGTAGAAGTCGTTGTCGCCCAGGTCCTCCACGCCGACCCGGTTGATCGCTCCGACGAAGTACTCGTTGGCGACGGCCGCCGCCGGCTGCTCCAACTGCCAGAGGTAGCGGGAGAGTCCGCGCGAGGTGGCCGACGGGTTGAAGACGATCTCGGCACCGCCGAGGCCCAGCGCCCGCCAGCCTTCCGGGAAGTGGCGGTCGTAGCAGATGTAGACGCCGATCCTCCCGACGGCCGTCTCGAAGACCGGCCAGCCGGCGTTCCCCGGGCGGAAGTAGAACTTCTCCCAGAATCCGGGGACTTGAGGGATGTGGTGCTTGCGGTACTTGCCGAGGTACGAGCCGTCGGCGTCGATCACGGCGGCGGTGTTGTAGAGGACTCCGGGCTGCTCCTCCTCGTACACCGGCAGGATCAGGACGAGGCCCAGTTCGCGGGCGAGGGCCTGGAAACGCTGGACGATCGGGCCGTCCGGGACCTGCTCGGCGTACTCGTAGAACGCCTTGTCCTGGACCTGGCAGAAGTACGGCCCGTAGAACAGCTCCTGGAAGCACAGGACCTGGGCGCCCTGCGCGGCCGCGTCGCGGGCCGCCTGCTCGTGGACCTGGATCATCGATTCCTTGTCGCCGGTCCACGCGGTCTGGAAGAGGGCGGCGCGAATCACTCGGCTCATCGGGACCTCCGGTCGCTCGGGCGTGTGTCGCTCGATGTGCGAGGAGCCTAGAAAGTCCGAAAGCGGGCTTTGAGTGCCATCGTGTCACGTCTGCGGGCTCCCGGCGTGCCACCGTGTCACGCTGCCGCTGACCCATGTTTCACCGCCGTTTTCCCAGGTCGTCGCATGTTTCACTGCTGTTGCGCGTCGTGCGCGAGGAGTGCGATGTGCACGGAGGCCGCCTGCTCGAAGTCGTCGAGGTCGACGCCGAGCCGGGTCTGTATCGCCTCCAGGCGGCGGTACAGCGCGGGCCGGGAGACGTGGTGGAGCTGGGCGGTGCGGGACTTGTTGCGGCCGGTGGCGAGATAGGTCCGCAGGACGCCGAGCAGGTCCGGGTCGGTGCCGTTCGGGCACAGCAGTCCGTCCAGCTCGCGTTCGGCGAAGGACTGGACGTGCGGATCGTCCCGCAGCAGCCGGATCAGGCCGCGCAGGTGGACGTCCCTGAGGCGGACGACGGCCGGCAGATCGAGGGCCGCGGTGGTGTCGGCGACCGCGTCGGCGACGTGCTGGGCCTCGCGCAGGCCACCGGGTACGTCGTCCCAGACGGTACGGGCGCCCGCGGCGGCGACCACCGCGCGGGGCCCCGCCGACTCGTCGTGCAGCCGGGCGGCGAAGTGCGCGGCGAGGGCGTCGGCGTCCTGGTCGCGGGCGAGGCTGAGGAGGACGGCGGTGGTGCGCTCGGTGAGTTCGGCGACGAGTCCGGGCAGGCCCAGCAGGCGCAGGATCCGCTCCAGCTGGGCCGGTTCGGCGTCCCGTACGACCAGCGGGACGAAGCTGCGCCGGTTGACCGGGAGACCGGCCGCCCGGGCCCTGGGCAGCAGTTGGCGGGCCGGTACGACCCCGGAGACCAGGTCGGTCAGCAGGCTCTGCGCGGACTGCTCCTCCCAGGTGTGGGCGGAGCCGCCGCCGAGCATGCGGTGCAGCACCAGGGCCTCGGCGGCGCGGTCCGCGAGCAGCCGTCCGGTGGCGGTGTCGCCGCGGTGGCCGCAGAGCATGATCTGGCCCCAGCGCTCGCCCCGGCCGCCGAGTTCGGCGCGGATCCAGCCGTCGCCGGCGCTGCCGCCGGCCTGCCGGGCGATGCGCTCCCAGTCGCGCAGCACGTCGTCCACGGCCGACCGCTCCCCTGCGGTGGCGAGGACCCGGTGCGCGAGGTTGGTGACGACGACGGGGCAGGCGCTGTGCACGGCGACTTCGTCGAGGAGCCGCTGGAGGGGGGCGCCGGCCGTGATCAGGCCGGTGAGGGCGGTACGGACCGACTCGGAGAGGCTGACGGCGGCGAACTTCCGCCGTACCAGGCGGGACTGGACCTCCTCCGTCAGTTCGGCGAAGGGGAAGGGGCGGTGCAGGACCA
Organism: Streptomyces sp. NPDC086519; assembly: GCF_040686075.1. NCBI lineage: Bacteria > Bacillati > Actinomycetota > Actinomycetes > Kitasatosporales > Streptomycetaceae > Streptomyces > Streptomyces sp. NPDC086519. Next base: position 143,176 of record NZ_JBFBJL010000004.1, on the reverse strand, counting down.
CCAGCGGGAGGCCGCACCTGTCCGCCGCGCGGCGCATGGCCTCGGGCGGGGCGGGGAAGGCGCGGCCGAGGCCGAGGACCACGGCGGCGGCCTCGGCCCGGTGCAGGGACTGGATGTACTCGGCCTGTTTGTGTTCGTCGCCGGCGAGCAGGACGCCGGTGGTGAGGACCATCTCGCCGCCGGTGAGCATGACGCCGACGTCGGGGGCCTCGGCGACGTGCACCCAGCGGACGGGGCGGTCGAGGTGGGCCGCGGCGGCCACCACCTCGGGGTCGCCGGCGAGGACCCTTTCCAGGGCGAGGATCTGGCGGACCGACAGTATGGGGTCTGTGGTGTTCGGGGGATCCCAAGTGGCGGTCATCGTGCGTGGTCCCTTGGTCGGGTTCGGTGCGAGTGGAGGCCTGCGGGCCGGTGGGGGCTGGTCGCGCAGTTCCCCGCGCGCCCCTTACGGGGCCTCAGGCAGCGCCCCCGAAGGGGCGCGGGGAACTGCGCGGCCGGCCACGACGGCGCCGCAGTCGACACACGGCGGGTCGCGGCGCTTCCGGCAGAGCGCCTAGTAGGCACTCCTCAGTGCCTGTTCGAGGATGGCCGCGCCCTCCTCCGCCTCCGCGGCCGTCAGCGACAGCGGCGGGGCGATGCGCAGCACGCTGGTGTGGTGGCCGCCGCCCTTGCCGATCAGGAGGCCGGCCTCCCTGGCCGCTTCCAGGACCGCCGAGGCGGACTTCGGGTCGGCCTCGTCCGTGCCGGGCCTGACCAGCTCGACGCCGATCATCAGACCGCGGCCCCGGACCTCGCGTACGCCGGGCAGCTGGGCGGCGACCGCGCGGAGTCGTTCGATGAGGAGGCCGCCGACCCGGCGGGCGTTGCCCTGGAGGTCGTGTTCCAGGAGGTACGACAGGTTGGCGAGGCCCGCCGCCATGGTGATCTGGGTGCCGCCGAACGTGGAGATGCTGTTGGAGTCCAGGCAGTTCATGATCTCCGAGCGGGCCACCACCCCGCCGATGGACATGCCGTTGCCGATGCCCTTGGCGAAGGTGAGGATGTCCGGCGGGCCGCTCTGGCCGTGCGCCTGCCAGCCCCAGAAGTGCTCGCCGGTGCGGCCCCAGCCGGTCTGCACCTCGTCGGCGATCCAGAGGATGCCCTGCTCCTGGAGCACCGTGCGGAAGGCGGCGTAGAGCCCGTCGGGCGGGGAGGTGAAGCCGCCGACGCCCTGGACGGGCTCGGCGATCAGCGCGGCCGGCGGGCGGGTGTGGCCGAGCAGGTCGCGCAGGTCGTCGACGCAGGCGGCGATGAAGTCACGGTCGTTCAGCCCGGCGAACGGGCCGCGGGTGCGGACGCCGCCGTGGACGTACAGCGTCTGCAGCGGGGAGAGGGAGGTCGGGGACCAGCCCTTGTTGCCGGTGATGCCGACCGCGCTGAAGGAGCGGCCGTGGTAGCTGTTGCGCATCGCCAGGACGGTGTTGCTCCGGCGGTAGGTGGTCGCCAGCAGCAGCGCCGTGTCGTTGGCCTCGGTGCCGGAGGTGGTGAAGAAGACGCGGGCGTCCGGGATGCCGCTCAACTTAGCGATGCGCTCGGCGAGTTCGACCATCGGACGGTTGAGGTAGAGGGTGGAGGAGTGGATGATCCGGCCGGCCTGCTCGCTCACCGCCTTCGTCACCTCGGGCAGCGCGTGCGCCGTCATCGTGGTGAGGATGCCGCCGAAGAAGTCGAGGTACCGGTTGCCGTCCGCGTCCCAGACGTGCCGTCCCTCGCCGTGCGTGATTTCGAGGGGCTCGTCGTAGTAGAGAGCCAGCCAGTCGGGCAGGACCTGGCGGTGGCGGGCGAAGAGGTCTTTCACGGCTGTACCAGCCCTTCGTAGGCGTCGGGACGGCGGTCGCGGTAGAAGGCCCACTGCTGCCGTACTTCTTCGATCAGGTCGAAGTCAAGGTCACGGACGACGAGTTCCTCGCTCTTGTCGCTCGCCACCTCCCCCACGAACTGCCCACGTGGATCGACGAAGTAGCTCGTCCCGTAGAAGTCGTTGTCCCCGTACTCCTCCTGGCCCACCCGGTTGATGGCGGCGACGAAGTACTCGTTGGCGACGGCGGCGGCCGGCTGCTCCAGTTGCCAGAGGTAGGCCGACAGGCCGCGCGAGGTGGCCGACGGGTTGTAGACCAACTGGGCTCCGTTGAGGCCCAGTTGCCGCCAGCCCTCGGGGAAGTGGCGGTCGTAGCAGATGTACACGCCGACCTTGCCGACGGCGGTGTCGAAGACCGGCCAGCCGGCGTTCCCGGGCTTGAAGTAGTACTTCTCCCAGAACCCCTTCACCTGCGGGATGTGGTGCTTGCGGTACTTGCCGAGGACGGTGCCGTCGGCGTCGATCACGGCGGCGGTGTTGTAGTAGAAGCCGGACTGCTCGACCTCGAAGACCGGGACGACGATCACCATGCCGGTCTCGCGCGCGAGTTCCCGCATACGACTGACCGTGGGGCCGTCCGGGACCGGCTCGGCCCAGCGGTAGTGCTCGGGTTCCTGGACCTGGCAGAAGTAGGGGGCGTTGAACACTTCCTGGAATCCGATGATCTTCGCACCCTGGCGGGCCGCCTCGCGGGCGTACACCTCGTGTTTCGCCACCATGGACTCGGTGTCGCCGGTCCAGGTGGCCTGGACCAGAGCGGCGCGTACGACGTTGGCCATGAACTGCTCCTTCGGCGGGTCGTCAGAGGCCTCTACGCCCGTAGAGGGACGAAAGTAAGCCTCCTTGGAGTCCTTGCCAAGACCATCGTCGTTAAGCCGCCGAGTCGATGGCGTTTCCTACCCTGGTGGAGGAGCGTGGCGGCCGGCCCCGCCACGGCGGACGGGCCTCAGGAGGCGAGGCCGGCCACCCGCAGTGCGTGCAGCAGGTCCCAGTGGCGCTGGTCGGAGACCGACTGCGCCGAACGGAGCAGCAGCGGCACCATGCGCCGGGGATCGGGTTCCGCGCTGTGGGCCGCCTCCTCCGGGGTGCGGACCTGGACGTAGGTGTCCAGCAGGGCCCGGGCCTCGCGGTGGCGGCCCTCCGTGTCCAGGGCGAGGACGGCCTCGCCGATCTCGGTGGCGGGGCGGGCGACGCCCTGGCGCAGGATCTGCCGGCCGTCGTCGGTCCGGCCCGCGGCGGTCAGGGCGTCGGCGGCCGCGACGAGCCGGGCGGGGGGCAGCGAGGCCGTCTCCCACAGCAGCGTGGCCCAGTCGGCGCCGAGTCCGGACCGCTGGAGGGCGTCCGCGAGCAGCGGGAACCGGGCGGCGGACCAGTGCGCGACCTCGGCCAGGAGCGCGTGTGCCTCTCCGGTGCGGCCCTCGGCCCGCAGCCGTTCGAGCCGCTCCACGGCCGCCGCCACGGCCCGCCCGGCCTCCTCGTCGGGCTGTGCCGGCACCGGCTCCGTCGGCACCGGCACCTCGGCGGCTCCGGCGAACCGGGCTCCGCGGGGGGTACGACGGCCGGTGTCGGCACCCGGCACGGGCGCCTCCGGCGTCAGCGGTACGACGGTGGGGGCGGCCTCGTCCTCGGCCATGCCGGCGAACCGGGCGCTGCCCCGCCGCCGCTTGCGCTGTTTCGCCGGGGCGGGGACGGGGTCCGAGACGGGCGCGGGGGCAGGGGCCGGGTCCGGGGTGGAGACCGGGGCGGGTACGGGAGTCGCGGCCGGGGCGGCAGCCGGGGCCGGGGCGGGCCGGGGGGCCACGGCGGGGGTGCCGCCCCGCAGGCGGCCGGCGACTTCGGTCCGGTACCGGAGCCTCGCCATCCGGGCCCGGAGCTCGGCGCACCGGGCGGTCGCCCGTTGGTGGTCGTCGCGGGCCCAGGCGAGGTCGACGTGCAGGGCCTCGGCCTCCTCCCGGGAGTGAGCGGAGTCGAGGGCGCGGCCGAGTTGGGCCAGCCGGTCGGCGGCGTACCGCTGTTCGCGGAGGGTGATGTCGAGGCGGTCGCTCAGGTCCTCGCGGGCGCCCGGCCGCGCGTCGTACGCGGTGAGCGCGTCCGTGTGCAGGAGGCGGGCCTGCTCGGCCTCGCGTGCGGCGGTCTCGGGGCCGTAGCCGGTCGCGAGATCCTGGAGCAGCGCCGCCACGACGTCCCAGGGCGGCAGCTCGCGCCCGCCGAGACAGGCCTGCATTCCGTCGGGATCGCGCTGCCAGAAGACGGCGCACCAGCCGGCGCCCTGGTCGAGGCGCGCCAGCAGGCCGTTCAGGTAGTTCGCGAACTCCCGCACCCGGCCCGGGAGCTGATCCACAGTCATCGCTCGACTCCCGCCAGACCGGAACACTCCGCTTCGTAGGCAACACCAGTCGTGTTACAGGGGTGCTACGGGGAGTTTTCGGCGGAAGGGCGGAGCCCTCATTGCCCGATCTTGACCGATGCACGCCACACGACGGCCGGGGCTCAGCGCTCCACGAGGTCGTCCATCGACTCTCGAACTGGACGAGGTGGCGCGCGGGGTGCTGCGCGAGGCCGGGGCCTCCTCCCCTTTCCTCGGCTACCGCCCCTCGTTCGCGCCCACCCCGTTCCCCGCCGTCATCTGCGCGTCCGTGAACGACGCGATCGTGCACGGCATCCCGACCGGCTACCGGCTGCGCGACGGCGACCTGGTCTCCATCGACTGCGGTGCGGTACTGGACGGCTGGGCGGGCGACCCGGCGATCAGCTTCACGGTCGGCAGGCCGCGCCCGGCGGACGTACGGCTGGTCGAGACGGCCGAGCGGGCGCTCGCGGCGGGCATCGCGGCGGCGGTCGTCGGCAACCGCATCGGCGACATCGCGCACGCGGTCGGCCGGGTGTGCCGGGACGCCGGGTACGGCATCCCGCAGGACTTCGGCGGCCACGGCATCGGCCGCCGTATGCACGAGGACCCCGGGGTACCGAACGAGGGCCGCCCCGGCCGCGGCCTCCCGCTCCGGCACGGCATGGTCCTCGCGATCGAGCCCATGCTGATCGGCGGCCGGGACGGCTACCACGCGGCCGCGGACGGCTGGACCCTGCGCACGAACGACGGCTCCCGGGCCGCGCACGCGGAGCACACGGTGGCGATCACGGAGTCGGGCCCGCGGATTCTCACGGCCAGGAAGTCAGAGAGCTGACCCGGGAATTTCCCGGGTGTCTCTTGTCGCGACATGCGGGTGGGCGCCGCACAAAAGGATTCTCCAGAACGCTGAACAACGACGGCGGCCCCCGCGCGCATATCCGTGACGGGCGGTGAAACATCCGCCCGAGCAGCGAAGGAGCTCTCACGGAAAACGTGCGTGTGAGGGTCCCGATCCCCCGGCCCACGCGGCGTCAGCCGGTGCTCCGCCGCCTCCGCCCCTGAGCAAGGCGGCGGCCCCGGCCGAATACCGACGGCCGCTGCCCACCTGGCATGACGCGCGTCCGGAGCACCGGCCGGATTCCGCATCCGGCCGGTGCTGAATTCCTCTGGTGAATTCTCTGCGGCGGGCTGGGCGGCCGCTGCCCGTGAAATGCGGTGGCGTACACGGGCCCGCCGCCGAACGGCTGAACATGCCCCCCTCCGGCGGGCGTGCGAAGGTGGTGTGACCGGGCCCTGCAGGGGCACCCGCGTGGACCGGCACGTCGACCAGCGAGCGCGTCCCGCCAGGCGCCGGGACGCCGGAACGGAACGAACGCTCATGACCAGCGGTTACCCCGGACCGGACAGCTTCGGACAGGACCCTTTCGGAGAGTTCCTCGCCCGCTTCTTCGGGGGCGGCGGAGCCCGCCAGGGGCCTCGGCAGATCGACATCGGCAGGCTGCTGAGCCAGCCGGCCAGGGAACTGGTCAAGGGCGCCGCCCAGTACGCCGCCGAACACGGCAGCCGGGACCTCGACACCGAGCATCTGCTGCGCGCGGCGCTCGCGGCGGAACCCACCCGCTCCCTGCTGAGCAGGTCCGGCGCCGATCCCGACTCGCTGGCGACGGAGATCGACGGCCGCGCGGGCCCGGTCCAGCACCCGCCCGGCGAGGCGCCCCCGCCGACCTCGCTCTCCCTCACCCCCGCCGTCAAGCGGGCCCTGCTGGACGCCCACGACCTGGCCAGGGCCAGCGGAGCCGGGTACATCGGCCCCGAACACGTGCTGGGCGCGCTCGCCGCCAACCCGGACTCGGCCGCCGGGCACATCCTGAACGCCGCCCGGTTCGCCGCCGCCGGCCTGCCGCCGGACGCCGCGGAGACCGACCGCTCGCTCGCCGGCCAGGACACCCGGCGCCGGGCCGGCGGCACGCCGACCCTGGACAAGTACGGCCGCGACCTGACGGAGCTGGCCGGCCAGGGCCGGATCGACCCGGTCATCGGCCGCGACGACGAGATCGAGCAGACCATCGAGGTGCTCTCCCGGCGCGGCAAGAACAACCCGGTACTGATCGGGGACGCCGGGGTCGGCAAGACGGCGATCGTCGAGGGGCTGGCCCAGCGGATCGCCGACGCGGACGTGCCGGACGGGCTCGCCGGGCGCCGGGTGGTCGCCCTGGACCTGCCGGGCGTGGTGGCCGGCACCCGTTTCCGGGGCGACTTCGAGGAGCGGCTCACCAACATCGTGGGCGAGATCCGCTCGCACTCCGACCAGCTGATCGTCTTCATCGACGAGCTGCACACCGTGGTCGGGGCCGGGGGCGGCGGCGAGGGCGGCGCGATGGACGCGAGCAACATCCTCAAGCCGGCGCTGGCCCGGGGCGAGCTGCACATCGTGGGCGCGACCACGCTGGAGGAGTTCCGCAAGATCGAGAAGGACGCGGCGCTGGCCCGCCGCTTCCAGCCGATCCTGGTGCCCGAGCCGACGGTGCCGGACGCCATCGAGATCCTGCGCGGGCTGCGCGACCGTTACGAGGCCCACCACCAGGTCCGCTACACCGACGAGGCCCTGGTCGCCGCGGTCGAGCTCTCCGACCGCTACCTCACCGACCGCCGGCTGCCCGACAAGGCGATCGACCTGATCGACCAGGCGGGCGCCCGGGTCCGCCTTGGTGCCCGCACCAAGGGCAGCGACGTGCGTGCCATGGAGCGCGAGATCGAACAGCTCACCCGGGACAAGGACCAGGCGGTCGCCGACGAGCAGTACGAACGCGCCACCCAGCTACGCGACCGCATATGCGGGTTGAAGAACCGCATCACCGAGCTCTCCGGCGAGGACCAGGCGGACGAGGGACTGAACCTGGAGGTGACGGCCGAGGCCATCGCCGAGGTGGTCTCCCGCCAGACCGGCATCCCGGTCAGCAGCCTCACCCAGGAGGAGAAGGAACGGCTGCTCGGCCTGGAGGCGCATCTGCACCAGCGGGTGGTCGGCCAGGACGAGGCGGTCGCCGTCGTCTCCGAGGCGGTCATGCGCTCGCGCGCCGGACTGGCGAGCCCGAACCGCCCGATCGGCAGCTTCCTCTTCCTCGGCCCCACCGGCGTCGGCAAGACCGAACTGGCCCGCGCGCTCGCCGAGGCGCTGTTCGGCAGCGTGGACCGGATGGTCCGGCTGGACATGAGCGAGTACCAGGAGCGCCACACCGTCTCCCGCCTGGTGGGCGCCCCGCCCGGCTACGTCGGCCACGAGGAGGCGGGCCAGCTCACCGAGGTGGTCCGCCGCCACCCCTACTCGCTCCTCCTCCTCGACGAGGTGGAGAAGGCCCACCCCGACGTCTTCAACATCCTGCTCCAGGTCCTGGACGACGGCCGCCTGACCGACTCCCAGGGACGCACGGTGGACTTCACCAACACGGTCATCGTGATGACCAGCAACCTGGGCTCGGACGTGATCACCAGGCGCGGCGCCGGCATCGGTTTCGGCCCCGGCGACGAGGAGGCGACCGAGGAGGCCCGCCGCGAACAGGTCCTGCGCCCGCTCCGCGACCACTTCCGCCCGGAGTTCCTGAACCGCATCGACGAGGTGGTCGTCTTCCTCCGGCTCAGCGGCGACCAGCTGCGCGAGATCACCGAGCTCCTCCTGGAGCACACCCGCCGCATGCTGCACTCCCAGGGCATCACGGCCCACTTCACGGACGCGGCGGTCAACTGGCTGGCAGAACACGGCTACCAGCCGGAGTACGGCGCCCGGCCGTTGCGCCGCACCATCCAGCGGGAGGTGGACAACCAGCTGTCCCGGCTGCTCCTGGACGGCACGATCGTGGAGGGCAGTCAGGTGACGGTGGACGCGGTGGGCGATCGCTTGGTGTTCAACAAGCAGAACCAGCCGAGCGCCCCGGCCTGAGGCGCCCCTTCAGGGGCGTGGGGCTGTAGCGATGTGCGGCTCCGCCGCGTGGGCGCGGCCGGCCCTCACGCCCCCGCAGCCCGCGAACTACCGAACCGGATCCACCACCTGCGCGGACCCTCCACCCCGCCGCACCGTCTCAGCCGCCGCCAGCCACTTCCCACCCGGCAGCCGCTGCACCCCCGTAGCCGCCCCGATCTCGGGATTCAACGAGAACGCGTGCCCGATGGCCTCCAACTTCCCCCTCAGCTCGGGGTCGTTGTACAGCGCCGGCTCCAACTCGGTCTTCGCCGCGTTCCGCTGCGAAGCACGGGGCGCCGCGATCGCGTCGACCAACGGCAGATGCCGGTCGAGGAACTCGGTCAGCACCTGAAGGACCGTGGTGATGATGGTCGCCCCACCGGGTGACCCCACCGCGACCACCGGCCGGTTCGCCCTGTCCAGCACGATCGTCGGCGAGATGGAGGACCGCGGCCGCTTCCCGGGCCCCGGCAGGTTCGGGTCGTGCACCGCGGGGTTCGCCGGCGTGAACGAGAAGTCGGTCAGCTCGTTGTTGAGCAGGAACCCGCGCCCCGGAACGGTGATCGCGCTGCCACCGGTCTGCTCGATGGTCAGCGTGTAGGAGACGACGTTCCCCCACCTGTCGGCGACCGTGAGGTGCGTCGTGTTCTCCCCCTCGTACGTGGTCGGCGCCGCCGTACCGGTCGACCCGGGGTCGTCGGGGTCGCCCGGCGCGACCGGGCTGGTCAGCACCGCGTCGTCGCTGATCAGCTTCGCCCGCTCGTCGGCGTACCGCTGCGACAGCAGCCCCTTCGTCGGCACGTCCTCGAACGCGGGGTCGCCGACCCAGCGCCCGCGGTCGGCGAAGGAGATCCGGCTCGCCTCGATGAAGTGGTGCAGGTACTGCACCTCACCGGCCTTGGAGAGGTCGGTGTTCTCCAGGATGTTGAGCGCCTCCCCGACGGTCGTCCCGCCGGAGGACGACGGCGCGATGGAGTAGACCTTCAGCCCGCGGTACCCCGTCTCGGTGGGCGCCTGCACCTTGGCGCGGTAGGCGGCCAGATCGTTCACGGACAGCTTGCCCGCTCTCGCCTTCCACCCCGAGGCCGGATCCACCGGCGGGTTGTCGACCGTCGACACGATGTCCTTGCCCAGGTCCCCCCGGTAGACGGCCCCGACCCCCTTCTTCCCCAGCTCCTCGTAGGTGCGGGCCAGTTCGGGGTTCTTGAAGGTGGAGCCCACCACCGGCAGCTTCCCGCCCGGCAGGAACAGCTTCGCCGTGTCGGGGAAGTACCGGAACCGGGTCTCGTTCGCGGCGGTCTGCGACTGGAAGGTGGCGTCGACGACGAATCCGTTGCGGGCGATCCGCTCGGCCGGTCTGAGCACACTGCCGAGCCGCCGGGTCCCCCACCGGCCGAGCGCCGTCTGCCAGGTGGCCGGCGTCCCCGGGGTGCCGACGCTCAGTCCGCTGCTCACGGCGTCGGCGAAGGCGAGCGGCCGGCCGTTCTCCACGAACAGGTTGGAGTCGGCGGTCAGCGGCGCGGTCTCGCGGCCGTCGATGGTGTGCACCGTACGGGACTTGGCGTCGTAGTAGACGAAGTAGCCGCCGCCTCCGATGCCGGAGGAGTAGGGCTCGGTGACGCCGAGCGCGGCGGCGGTCGCGACGGCCGCGTCGACCGCGTTGCCGCCCTTGCGGAGCACCTCGATACCGGCGGCGGTGGCATCCGCGTCGACGCTGGCGACCGCCCCGCCGTAGCCGACGGCCACCGGGGTTTTCGCGGCGGTGCCGGCGCCGGATGCGGGAGGCGCTGCCGCCCCCACCGACATCACGGCGGCCGAGACCGCCAGGACCGTCAGTTTCCGCGCGACAGGGCGACGCATCCGCACCTCCAGTTCCGGAACGTCCGCGCAGCGTACCGGCGGGGCCGCGACCCCGACAGCCACATTCAGGGCACTGTCATACGACCGCCACACTCCGAACACGGGTACGTTCCGGCCACCTGTGACCGCTAGCATGCGCGCCCATGAATGACGACCTGCGCAACATTATCCTCGGCGTCGTCGCGGCCGGCATCAGCGCGGCGCTCGGCTGGCTGGCCCGTACCTCGCTGTGGCGCCGGAGCCTGCGCCGCAAGCAGGCCTTCTTCGGGCTGCCGGAGAACTCCGAGTCGCTGCTGGTCGTCAACCGCGATCCGGCCACGTCCGAACCGGCGGTCCACCGTTTCGACGTGTTCGCGCTCCTGGAGCTGGCCGCGCTGATCAAGGACTGCGGCGCGAACCTCCAGATGGTCACCCAGGACAACGTCCAGCAGGGTTTCGGCGAGCGTACCGAGTTCTGCGTGGGCGGTCCGGGGTCGAACCGCCGCATGCTCGCCCACATGTCGGCGATGCTGCCGGGCGTCCGCGTCAACATCGACCCGGAGCCGGGCCCGGACCGCGGCGCCTTCCAGATCGGCACCGAGCGCTACCGGCTGGATCCGGGTATCACGGAGTACGTGCTGCTGGCCCGTCTGACCGCCGGCCAACGCCCGGACGCCCGCCCGGTGTTCCTCTTCTGCGGGCAGCGCGCGATCACCAACCAGGCGGCCACCCGCTACCTCGCCCGCAACCACCAGCGGCTCGCCCGCAAGCACGGCAGCAACTCCTTCGTACTGCTCCTCAAGGTGGTCAACTCGCAGGCGTACGGCCCCGACGTGGTCGAACTCGTCGAGGACGTCACCCGTGCCGCCCAGGCACCGCTGCCGCCCGACGCGACCGAGACGCCCCGCGCCTCGCACCGCGCCTCCTGATTACCTGCGCCATTCAACGATCGTTACCCGCACGTAACTTACCGACGGGTTACTTGCGGTAAGAGGTCGAGGTTACCGTCGGGTCACTTTGCACTGACACGAGTGAGGAGTGACCCATGGGACCTGGTCGCGCCACCGCGAGCCGCCGCCCCGCCCGCCGTGCCACCGCCGTGCGCACGACCGCCGCAGGAGCCGTCTCGGCGGCCCTGATCGCCGGCACCCTCATCGGCCTGGCCCCGGCCGCCCAGGCCGCCGCCTCCGTCCGCTTCGTCGACATCACCGGCGACGGCGGCACGGTCCTGAAGGGGAACGTCGTCACGCCGGCCGGCGCCGACGCCGCACGGCGCTACCCGCTCATCGTGCTGCCCACGAGCTGGTCGCTGCCCCAGGTCGAGTACCTGGCCCAGGCCCAGGAGCTCGCGAACTCGGGCTACATCGTGCTCAGTTACAACGTGCGCGGTTTCTGGCAGTCCGGCGGGCAGATAGACGTGGCCGGTCCGGCGGACGTGGCGGACGCGTCCAAGGTGATCGACTGGGCGCTCGCCAACACCGACGCCGATCCGCAGCACATCGGCATGGCGGGGGTGTCGTACGGCGCCGGGATCAGCCTGCTGGCCGCCGCGCACGACAAGCGGATCAAGGCGGTCGGCGCGCTCAGCGGCTGGGCGGATCTGATCGCCTCGATCTACTCCGGCCGTACGCAGCATGTCGAGGCGGCCGCCCTGCTCGACGGCTCGGCGACCCTCACCGGGCGCGAGAGCCCCGAAGTCCGGCAGATCTTCGACGACTTCTACGCATCGAACCTGGCCAAGGAGCAGGACATGATCGCCTGGGGGGCGAAACGTTCCGCCGCGACCTATGCCGATCAGCTCAACAAGAACGGCGCGGCCGTCTTCATGGCCAACGCCTGGGGCGACTCCATCTTCCCGGCCAACCAGTACGCGGACTTCTACGGCAAGCTGACCGTCCCTAAGCGCCTGGAGCTGCGCCCCGGCGACCACGCCACCGCCGAGCTGTCCGGCCTGCTGGGGCTGCCCAACGACGTGTGGACCGACACCGAGCGCTGGTTCGACCACTACCTCAAGGGCACGGACAACGGCGTCGACCGCGAGCAGCCGGTGCGGCTCAAGTCCCGTACCGGCGGCGACTACGAGGGCTACCCGGACTGGAAGTCGGTGGGCGCCACCCGCAGGAGGCTCGCCCTCGCCGGCTCGACCACCATCCACGCGAACGTCGACTCGGGCGCGGACGGCGGGGTCGTCCTCCTCTCCGGCCTGCTCGACCAGGTCGCCCAGCTGCCGCCGGTCGCCTCGATCCCGCTGCTGCCCCGGCGCTGGGCCGCCGTCTGGCAGTCGGAGCGGTACGGCAGCGCCCAACAGGTGCGGGGCACGGCCACGTTGCACACCACCCTCACGCCGACCGCGGAGAGCGGCACCCTCGTCGCCTACCTCTACGACGTGGGGCCGCTCGGCCTCGGCAAGCTGGTCAGCCACGCGCCGTACACCTGGCACGGCCGGACGCCCGGCAAGGCGTTCGACGTGAACCTGGACCTGTTCTCCACGGCCTACGACGTGCCCGCCGGACACCGGCTCGCGCTGGTGATCGACACGGTGGACCCGCTCTACACCGAGCACAACCCGTCCGGCGCGCAGCTGACCTTCTCCTCGCCGGTGGACGACCCGTCGTACGTGTCCGTTCCGCTGCGCGAGCAGTGATCTCCGGCTGCCGCCGGCCGGGCCTGGCCCTTGGCTGCTGCCCCCTACGGCAGCAGCGTCCCCGGTTCGGCCGGGGCCACCTCGGCGGCCCCGGTCTTGGGACTGTGCCGCTCCCGCCTGGCCACCCAGCCGGCGAACCACGAGAGCAACATGCACATCCCGATGCAGATCGGCGAGATCACCATCACCACAGGGATGAAGGGCAAATCGTAGTCGAGGTTCGACGCGATCGGTTTCCCGGCATGGAGGAACTCCTCGTAGGTGATGAGACAGCCGGGCGAGGTGTCCTTCAGGGCCACCACGAGCCGGCTGACGACGGCGGGCGGCACGGCCCGTACGGCCTGCGGCACCAGGACGTACGACATGACCCGGGTCTTGCGCATGCCGAGCGCGAACGCGGCCTCCCGCCGGCCGCGTTCGACGCTGTTCGCCCTGGAGCGGAACGCCCCGGCGAGCACCGAGCTGTCGCAGAAGGTGAGTCCGGCGACCAGAGCGGGCAGCGGCTCGCCGTAGTACTTGGTGACGTCCCGCGGTTCGATCAGAGGATCGACGGCCATACGCAGCCCTACCCACTCTCAGCTGTGTCTTGGTTGCCGCAAACTATCCAGCCGGGAGCGGACTTAAGCCGCGACACGCACTTTTCGGGCATTAGCCGTATTTATGCCGCCTTTATCGCTGTTGCTGTCACCGCGCGGGAAGCCCCGTCCGGATCGCTGTCCGGAGCGCCGTCCGGCCCGCCGCGCGGGCGGGCCGCCGTTCAGGCCTCGGCGACCTCCGCGTAGAGCTGTGAGAGTTCGGGGACCCCGTCCGCGGCCCAGTCGTGGCCGGACTCGACGACCTCGAACTCCCGGCCGGACGCGAGCCGCACGACCGGCTCCCCGTCCGCCCTGATCTCCCATTCGGCGCCGGACACGGTCCGGGTCAGGACGGTGCCCAGATACAGGCCGGCGTCGGTACCGAGCCAGGCCATGGTCTCCTCGTCCTCCCGCCAGCGCGGGAGCAACTGGTCGAGGGCCTCCAGCGAGGCCGGGGTGTCGTCGAGCGCGACACCTTCCTCGGCCGCCTGGGCGCGCAGGAGCTCGCACTCGGCGAGCAGATCGGGGTCGGCGGTGTGGGGGACGCCACCTGTCTTGCCGTGCCTGTTACCCAGAAAGGGGATGTTCATGGTCCCAGGTTGACACTCACACCTCCAGGTCCACCACCACCGGGGCGTGATCGGACGCGCCCTTGCCCTTGCGCTCCTCGCGGTCGACGTAGGCGTCCTTCACAGCCTTGGCAAAGGGTTCGTTGCCGTACACCAGGTCGATGCGCATGCCGCGGTTCTTGGGGAAGCAGAGCTGGCGGTAGTCCCAGTAGGTGTAGGGGTGGTCGTACTTGAGCGGGCGCGGGACGACGTCGGTCAGGCCGGTCTCGCGCAGGGCGGCGAGGGCGGCGCGCTCGGCGGGGGTGACATGGGTGAGGCCCTCGAAGACGGCCACGTCGTAGACGTCGTCGTCCGTCGGTGCCACGTTGTAGTCGCCGAGGACCGCGAAGGGGCGGCTGCCGCCCGCGTCCCCGGCGACGGCCGCCCTCAGCGCCTCGAACCACTGGAGCTTGTAGGCGTAGTGCGGGTGGGCCACCTCGCGGCCGTTGGGCACGTACACCGACCAGACCCGGACCGGGCCGCAGGTCGCCGAGATCGCGCGCGGCTCCGCACCGCCGTCGTAGCCGGGGTCGCCGGGCAGGCCCTTGACGACGTCCTCCAGGCCGACCCTGGAGAGCACCGCCACGCCGTTCCACCGGCCGGTCGCGTGGACCGCCGCCTCGTAGCCCAACTCGCGCAGCTGCTCGAACGGGAACTGTTCCTCGGCGACCTTGGCCTCCTGGAGGCAGAGCACGTCGGTGCCGCTGCTCTCCAGCCAGGCGAGGAGCCTCGGCAGGCGGGCGGTGATCGAGTTCACGTTCCAGGTAGCGATGCGCATGCTCCACAACCTACCGGGCCCCTGTGACAACCGGCCTCGGCCGTCGGACCTCGGGCACCGGGCCCCGGCCATCGGGCCTGAGGCACCCGCCGCCGCCGTCGGCCGCCGGGCCTCAGCCAGGCGGCCTCAGTCAGCCGGCCTCAGACGTCGGCCGAGGCCCCCGGCGCCAGCCGCTGGTGGTCCGTGCCGCCCAGGGCGCCGATCTGGCGGTCGTAGATCGGCCGCGCCAGATCGGTGAGGAGGGCGTCGTGGACGTCGTAGGCGCGCTGCGGCTTCACCTCACGGACGTAGTCGATGACCTCGGAGATCTTGTTCCAGGGCGCCATCACCGGGAGCATCAGCGTCTCGACGGGATGGTCGGGGACGGTGAGGGCGTCGCCGGGGTGGAAGACCTTGCCGCCGTCGATGAGGTAGCCGACGTTGGTGATGCGGGGGATGTCCGGGTGGATCACGGCGTGCAGTTCGCCGTGCACCTGGACGTCGAAGCCGGCGGCGGTGAAGGTGTCGCCGTGGCCGACGGTGTGCACCCGGCCCGGGAAGGCCGCCGCGAGCTGGTCGGCGACGGACTTCAGCGTCCAGATCTCGGCGGCCGGGTCGGCGTCCAGCGCGGCCCGCAGCCGGTCCTCGGCGAAGTGGTCGGCGTGCTCGTGGGTGATCAGGATGGCCTCGGCGCCGACGGCCGCGTCCTGCTCGCTGAACCCGCCGGGGTCGAGGACGAGGACCCGCCCGTCCTTCTCCAGACGCACGCACGCGTGGGACTTCTTGGTGAGCTTCATGGTCACCATCCTGCCCCCAACCGCTCCTCGGTCCTCGGGACTCCCCCGGTCCCCCGCGACTCCCTCAGCCCTCGGGAGTGGTCTCCTCGCGGATGACCTGCTGGGCGACCCGGAACGCACTGCCCGCGGCCGGCACCCCGCAGTACACCGCAGCCTGGAGCAGCACCTCCTTGATCTCGTCCGGGGTGAGGCCGTTGCGCAGGGCCGCCCGCACATGGAAGCCCAGCTCCTCCAGGTGGCCGCCCGCGACCAGCGCGGTGAGCGTGACACAGCTGCGCGAGCGCCGGTCGAGGCCCGGCCGGTCCCAGATCTCGCCCCACGCGTAGCGGGTGACGAACTCCTGGAAGTCGCCGGAGAACTCGTCGGCCTGCGCCAGCGCCCGGTCCACGTGCGCGTCCCCGAGCACCTCCCGGCGGACCTTCAGCCCCGCGTCGTACGGGTCGGGCCGTCCGAACGGCTGCGGCGCCACGACCGCCGGGGCGATCTCGGCGATCGGCGCGACCTGGGGAGCGACCTGCGGCACGGCCTGGGGAGCGGCCGCCAGGACCGGCTTGACCGGGGCGGCGGGGATGGCCATCTGGCCCGTGGTCGAGTCGTAGGCGGGCTGCCAGGCGGTCGAGAAGTGCCGGACCAGCAGGTCGGTGACGGCGACGGGCTGCTCGACCGGGACCAGGTGGGAAGCACCGGGTACGACCGCGAGCCGGGCGTCCGGGATCCCGGCGACCAGGGTGCGGGCCTCGGCGGGACCGGTGACCTGGTCGTCCGAACCGACCAGGACGAGCGTGGGGATGCCCACCCGGGCAAGTTCGTGCCGCGCGTCGAAGCCGGCCAGGGCCTCGCAGGCGGCGATGTAGCAGCCGGGGTCGGTGGTGCGGACCATCTGCACGGCCCACTCGGTGATCGCGGGCTGGGCGGCGGCGAACCCGCCGGTGAACCAGCGGTCGGGCGAGGTACGGGCGATCGGGTCGAGGCCGTTCGTCCGTACGATCACGCCGCGCTGGCGGAACTCGTCCGCCGTCCCGAACCGGGGCGAGGTGGCGACCAGCGCCAGCGAGGCGATCCGCTCCGGGTGCCGCAGAGCCAGTTCGACGCCGACGGCACCGCCGAGCGCGCAGCCCGCGTAGCCGAAGCGCTGCACACCGAAGGAGTCCAGCGTGGCCAGCAGCCGGGCGGTCAGATCGGCCACGGAGACCGCGGGGTGCGCCGGGGCGCCACCGTGCCCGGGCAGGTCGTAGCGGAAGACCCGCCACTGCTGGATCAGCTCCGGGATCTGCCGGTCCCACATGTGCCAGGTGGTACCCAGTGAGGGACCCAAGATCAGGACAGGAGCGTCTTCTGGCCCGTCAAAGCGGTATTGCAGGGTGTTCGCTGGTGTCTCACTCACCCGCCTGACCCTCTCATCTGTCACGAGATGTCACATCGCCGGGGTGGACCTAGCGGGCCTTGCCCCGCTCCGGCACTGGCGGGCCTGCCGACGAGAGCCCAGGTAGACGTTCTCCAGCATGTACTCGTGGCCGTGTCGGCAGTGGGCCCTCCGGGCGCGTGCCCTCCTTCAGTCGGTACGAGCAACGCCTTCGCGCTCGGGTAGTCGCGCCCACCCGCCGCATGGTTGTCGATGTGATCGACTTCGAGGAGCGGTTCTCCCGTCGTGCGATACGGCAGATCCGGCAGCGGCTTCTTCGCTGATCGGCTCGTTCATCCGCCCCCCTGACCGTCGGCCTGACAGCCTTGCACAGGGCACTGACACCGTCCCCGGGCTGCCGCTTCGCTCGTCCCCCGGATAGGCCGTACTCCACCTCCCCCAACCGCTGGCGCAGGCGTTCCCCGCGCCTCAGCGGGACCTCACCGTCTCCCCCGTTGCCACAGAGAGATCGCACAGGCAACAGATCATCTCGTTCCGCTCTGCGGGTAACGTCGAGGTATGAGTCATCCACACCCCGACCTCAAAGCCGCCCCTACCCTGCCCGAAGGAGGGCTGAGGGTCATCGCCCTGGGCGGCCTGGGTGAGATCGGCCGCAACATGACCGTCTTCGAGCACGCCGGCAAACTGCTCATCGTCGACTGCGGCGTGCTGTTCCCCGAGGAGACCCAGCCCGGCGTGGACGTGATCCTGCCGGACTTCACCTCGATCCGGGACCGGCTGGACGACATCGTGGCCGTCATCCTCACCCACGGCCACGAGGACCACATCGGCGGCGTGCCGTACCTACTGCGCGAGCGGTCCGACATTCCCGTCGTCGGCTCCAAGCTGACGCTGGCGTTCCTGGAGGCCAAGCTCAAGGAACACGGCATCCGGCCGCGCACCGTGCGGGTGCGCGAGGGCGACCGGCGTGGCTTCGGGCCCTTCGACTGCGAGTTCGTGGCGGTCAACCACTCCATCCCGGACAGCCTCGCGGTCGCGATCCGCACCCCGGCCGGGATGGTGCTGCACACAGGCGACTTCAAGATGGACCAGTTCCCTCTCGACGACCGCATCACCGATCTGCGCGCCTTCGCCCGCCTCGGCGAGGAGGGCGTGGACCTGTTCCTCACCGACTCCACCAACGCCGAAGTACCCGGCTTCACCACCTCCGAGCGTGAGCTGAACCCGGCGATCGAGCAGGTCATGCGCACCGCGCCACGCCGAGTCATCGTCTCCAGCTTCGCCAGCCATGTGCACCGCATCCAGCAGGTCCTGGACGCCGCCCACCAGCACGGCCGCAAGGTCGCCTTCGTCGGCCGGTCGATGGTCCGCAACATGGGCATCGCCCGTGACCTGGGCTACCTGAAGGTCCCCTCCGGTCTGATCGTGAGCACGAAGGAGCTGGAGAAGCTCCCGGACCACAAGATCACTCTGGTGTGCACCGGCTCCCAGGGCGAACCGATGGCCGCGCTGTCACGGATGGCCAACCGCGACCATGTGATCCGCATCGGCAAGGGCGACACCGTCCTGCTCGCCAGCTCCCTCATCCCCGGCAACGAGAACGCCATCTACCGGGTGATCAACGGCCTGACCCGGTGGGGCGCCCACGTGGTGCACAAGGGCAATGCCAAGGTGCACGTCTCCGGTCACGCCAGCGCGGGCGAACTCGTCTACTGCTACAACATCGTCAAACCCCGCAACGTCATGCCCGTGCACGGCGAATGGCGCCACCTGCGGGCCAACGGCGACCTCGCCATCCGTACCGGTGTCGACCCCGAGCGGGTCGTGATCGCCGAGGACGGCGTCGTCGTCGACCTCGTCGACGGGCGCGTGTCCATCACCGGCAAGGTCCCCGCCGGCAACGTCTACGTGGACGGCATGGAAGTCGGCGGCGCCACCGAAGCGTCCCTCAAGGACCGACTCACCCTCGCGGAGGAAGGCGTGGTCACGGTGGTGGCGATCGTCGACGCCGACACCGGCGCCCTCGCCGAGGCCCCCGACTTCCTGGCCCGCGGCTTCGTCCACGACGACACCACCTTCGAGCCCGTCATCCCCGTCATCGAGAAGACCCTGGCCACCGCGGCCGAGGAAGGCGTCGGGGACGCCCGCCAACTCGAACAACTCGTCGCCCGCGCCGTGGCGAACTGGGCCTTCCGCACCTACCGCCGCAAGCCCCTCATCATCCCCGTCATCATCGACGCCTGAGCCCCGGCGGCACGGTTTCCGGTTTCGTTCACGGTCTCGCCTGCATCGAGGCCGAGCACGAGAGTCAGCAGCCACCCACCTGGCACCACCTCATCGACCAGAACAAGCAAGCAGCCAGCGAGAAGGAACGGGCGCTTGGCCGAGTGGAACACCGGCCAAGCGAGCGGCAAGGAGTCGCGGTGACCGTAGGCCAGCCTGGAGGCGGTGGACCGACCAGTCGTACTCCGGAGAACGGGCGTCGCCGGGGAAAGGTTGATGGCCTTGGCGGGGACTCCGGCGGCGGAGGAGACCGCGGCGCCCGTGGAGTCGCTCGACGAGGTCGCGCGCATGCTCAAGGATCATCTCGGGGCGAATTCGGTGTCGTTCCTGATCACCGACTTCACCGGCGACTCGGTCGTACGGCTGGGGGCGGCGGGCAGCGTCGACACCGATGAACCCGCCCGGCGCATCACGCTGCGCGGCACCCTGTACGACGACGTGATCCGCACCCAGCGCCCGAGCGTGGAGGACAAGGGTGAGGGCGCGCTGGTGCGGGTCGTCGCCCCCGTGACCAACTGCGGGGACGCCATCGGGCTCCTCGAACTGTTCCTGCGCGGGGCGCCGGACGCGGAGGTGATGCGGGAGATCGGCGAGACCGCGCACGCCCTGGCGTACATCGTCATCGCGAACCGGTCCTACACCGACGTGTACCAGAGGGGCCGCCGTACCGTCCCGCTGAGCCTGGCCGCGGGGGCATGCAAAAGGTCGGTCCAGGACCCCAGGGTCATCGCCGGGCCCGGGCCGGCTCGCCACCGCGTGAACTCCAGCCCCGCCGACCCTCCCGCCGATTGGGCCTGCCCAAGCCGAGTGGAACGGCCGGCCATGGGCAAGATCAGGGCTTCCGTCAGGAAGTTCGGCCGAGGTCACACCCGTCTCAACAGATCAGGGGCCGCGCAGCAATGGCTGCGCGGCCCCTGATCGTGCACGCCCTGCACGAGAGCAGGCGCTTCGCCCCGTGGGCGGCAAAGCCCACACGGGCGGCGCTCACCGGACGCAGTGTGCGCGATCCCTCGGGCGGGTCTGTGAGGTCAGGCCGGGGTGATGTTCTCGGCCTGCGGACCCTTCTGGCCCTGGGTGACGTCGAACGTCACGGCCTGGCCCTCCTGGAGCTCACGAAATCCCGTGGAGTTGATCGCGGAGTAGTGCGCGAAGACATCCGGGCCGCCGCCGTCCTGGGCGATGAAACCGAAACCCTTCTCCGCGTTGAACCACTTCACAGTTCCCGTTGCCATGTCTGATGCCTTCCAGTCGATGAACGCCTACCACTCCATGTGGAAGGCAGAGGTGATCGCCCTGGTCCCTGCGGCACAGCACAGCAAAACGCCCACACCGAAGGCGTGGGCAAGGGGGAGTTCCGAACCACGACAGCTGACGCAGACGCTACACGCCCACACGCCGCGTCACCACCGGAAACGATCACACCGCACGGCAGACCATGCGTGCGGTACCCGCCGACGCGGACGGGCACGCTCGTCTCACGCTGCTGCGGTCGGGTCCGCCGATTCGGTGGCGCGGCGGTATTCGGCGTTGAGGCGCTGGGCTTCCTCAAGCTGGTCTTCGAGAATGATGATGCGGCAGGCGGCCTCGATGGGGGTGCCCTGGTCGACGAGTTCCCGGGCACGGGCGGCGATGCGCAGCTGGTAGCGGGAGTAGCGGCGGTGCCCGCCCGCGGAGCGCAGCGGGGTGATGAGGCGGGCTTCGCCGATGGCGCGCAGGAAGCCCTGTGTGGTGCCGAGCATCTCGGCGGCCCGGCCCATGGTGTAGGCGGGGTAGTCGTCGTCATCGAGACGGCCGAACGTGTCGTCTGCTGTCATTGCACCTCTCTCTGGGACACATCGAGGGGCCCTGGCGCCGTACTGGCACCAGGGCCCCGAAGGAACTCCTACACCATCTGCCGGCCCTGATACTGCACCGGCCCTCTGTTTCCGCAGACCCGACCGAGACGCTGTCGGGGGCGCGGGGATCGCGGTTGCTCGACCGGAGACCACCTCACTATCGATGTCCTGCGGTACCCGGGTCCAAGGCTTCCACCCGGGCGATCCTGATGGCGCTCGGCTCCTCCGTTCTTCCCTCTTGATCAACTACTCACTAACGGAAACTGCCACTGCGGTACTGCTCATGGCGGCCCCTGATCACTGCGGGCCGCCCGGTCCGGTCGTCAGTCCCGTCGCCGTCCTGCGACCACTCTGGCTTCGGAACTCCACCACCGCACCGTCATACCAACTGCAACTGCGTACTGCTGCCCGGCAGTTCATCTCTGCCGGGCCTCTCTTGATCTCGGCTACAAGAGAAACCTTAACCGCAGCGTCGGCCGATGTCTACTCCAGCGAGTACAGATTTTCGCGCGCTGGAAGACGAGGTACTCCGCCTCGACCGGTCCCCATGGATGGTTCAAGCAGCTGCGAGGCTCTGGCCGGCTCTCACGGTGACCCACCACCGCGTGGCATGTCGGGCTGGGCGTGACGTCGCCGCCTGTGCCGCGGCTGCCGTCGACGGCACCGGCCGACACTGCGTCTCGTGAGAACACCACCGACCGGCACGGACATTTCCAGCCGTGACGCCCCCAGGCCGACGGTTGACGAGCGTGGCAAAAGGCCCTGTGCCGCCTTCGACGATCCCGGGATGATCGAGCAGCTGGTGGCGAACCAGCACGGCCCCCGACTCGAGCAGTCCGCGGGCTGCGGAGACACGGGCTCGCGGCAGCGGGTGCCGTCATGCGTCGGCTGTGGTCCTCCGCCCCTTTCAGGCAAGCACTGGGGCTCTGCGGGGTTGGCAGGTGGAGGGCGGGGCACAGGGGTCGGGTAGCCAGGGCAGGGGGCATGGCCCGCCGGGCCTCCGGCGGCGAGACCGTGAGCGCCTTCCCTGCCCGGTAGCGTCACCGCTCAAGCAGCCGGATGGCCGACGAACACAATCCGCCTCATACCGCAGCCCGACGAGTTGCCGGTTGACGTTGCCGCCCTGGTGGAGTCCGGCCAGAGCAACCAGATGTCCCTGGCCGCGGCCACCGGTGGCGCTGTCATCACCGGTGGCCGGCTGCCGAAGCGGTGTGGAGGCAGAGGGTGTCGGCTGTGCTGGGGGATTCCGCTCACTTGGGCGAGTTCGCCCGCCGTCTTCGACGCCCCCGTGAAGGAGGACGGGCCGCCCACGCGTCTGCACTTCGATGTCACCCGGATCCTGTAGGGCAACGGTGACGGGAACCCGCTGCACACGGTGTGGGCCCGACCGGCGTACCGGTCGGGCCCACACTGCTGCTCAGGTGTCGGCTCGTGTCTGTTTATCCGATCAGGCCGTGACGGGGGTGCCGAGCATCGCGGAGGCGTGCTGCATCGGGCCGAGAATCTGCAGCGGCACTGCCTTGGGAACGGCGCGGCAGGTGAAGCCGAGCGCAGCCATGGCCCGCAGGACTTCGGTGGCGCTGAAGTCACGGCGGTCCTGGCGCGTGATGACCTGGCCGACCTGCTTGACGGGGTAGTGGCGGCGGCCGATGATCACCGATTCGCCGGTGACCGGTTCGGGCTTGATGCCCTTCATCGATTCCAGCACGCCGCTCTTGGTGAGCTCGAAGGGGAAGCGGGCGATGACGCAGCGCATGTGGCCTCACAGGGAGAAGGGGAGAACGGTCCGACCAGGGGCGAGGTGTTTCAGCGGGAGAGGGCGAGGATGCCCGGAGCGCTGCCTTGCTCGTCGACCACCGGCAGGGCACCGAGCCGGCGGGTGCGCATCGCGTGCTCGGCTTCGGCCATCGTGGTCACGGGTGAGGCGAACGAACCGTGGTCGCCGAGGATGTCGCGCAGGCGGACACGGTCCGTGTAGTCGGAGCTGTCACGGACGGCGGCGAGTTCGGCGTGGGTGACCAGGCCGGTGCACTCGCCGTCCTGGTCGCAGACGACCAGCCGGGCCGTGCGGGCGGCGGCCATGACGGCCAGCGCCACCTCGACGCTCATGTCGTCACAGACCTGCGGTCCGGCCGCGTCCATGACCTCCACCGCCGTCCTGTGCACGGGGTCGGCGTCCACCGGGCGGGACTGTGTCTGAACAAGCGTCAAAAGGTGCCTCCTTCGGAGATGGGACGGCTTCCTGATCACGAAAGTTCTAGGCCACCGCGCCGAAGCCGGACTGGCGTACCGGGGTGCGCCTGCTCGCCGAGGCGGGGCGACGGCGGCCTCGGGAGGAGGCGCTGCGCTTGGGGCGTTCGACCACCGGCGCGGTGATGACGACCGGGATGCCGGACGGGGCCTGGGCGCCGGTGATCCGGCTCAGGGCCTCGTCCCCCGAGCGGATCTGGGTGGTCTGCGGCCGGATTCCGGCGTCCGACATCAGGCGGACCATGCCTCGGCGCTGGTTCGGCGTGACCAGGGTGACGACGCTGCCGGACTCGCCGGCGCGCGCGGTACGGCCGCCTCGGTGGAGGTAGTCCTTGTGGTCGGTCGGCGGATCCACGTTGACGACCAGGTCGAGGTTGTCGACGTGGATGCCGCGCGCCGCGACGTTGGTCGCCACCAGCACGGTGACGTGCCCCGTCTTGAACTGCGCCAGCGTGCGGGTGCGCTGGGGCTGCGACTTGCCGCCGTGCAGCGCGGCGGCCCGCACCCCGCTGTCGAGCAGGTCCTGAGTCAGCCGGTCGACGGCGTGCTTGGTGTCCAGGAACATGATCACGCGCCCGTCCCGGGCCGCGATCTCGGTGGTCGTGCGGTGCTTGTCGGCGCCGTGGACGTGCAGGACGTGGTGCTCCATCGTCGTGACCGCACCGGCCGACGGATCGACCGAATGCACGACCGGGTCGGTCAGGTAGCGGCGCACCAACAGGTCGACGTTACGGTCCAGGGTGGCGGAGAACAGCATCCGCTGCCCCTCCGGGCGCACCTGGTCGAGCAGCGCGGTGACCTGGGGCATGAAGCCCATGTCAGCCATCTGGTCGGCCTCGTCCAGCACGGTGATGCCCACGTGGTTCAGCCGACAGTCGCCGCGGTCGATGAGATCCTTGAGCCGGCCCGGGGTCGCGACCACGACCTCGGCTCCGCCGCGCAGCGCGCCGGCCTGCCTGCCGATCGACATGCCGCCCACCACCGTGGCCAGCCGCAGCCGCACCGAGCGGGCGTACGGGGTCAGCGCGTCGGTCACCTGCTGTGCCAGCTCACGCGTCGGGACGAGGATCAGCCCCAGCGGCTGACGGGGCTCAGCACGCTGCCCAGCGGTACGCGCGAGCAGGGCGAGCCCGAAGGCCAGGGTCTTGCCGGAACCGGTGCGGCCGCGCCCGAGGACGTCACGGCCCGCCAGGGAGTTCGGCAGCGTCGCTCCCTGAATCGGGAACGGCGCGGTCACACCCTGCCTGCCGAGTTCGGCCAGCAACTGCTCGGGCATGTCGAGATCGGCGAAGCCCTCAACGGCGGGCAGCGCGGGGGTGATCGTCCTGGGCAGCGCAAACTCACCTTGCACTGCGGCGGGCCGACGGCCGTAACCGCCGGAGCGCGCGGGCCCGCCGGTACGACGCGGTGCCCGCGAGCCATGGCCGCCGGCGCCCCTTCCGGCGTCGGAACGGCCGTCACGGGCGCGGGTGGAGCGGTCGTTCGTGTACGTGCGGTTCATGCGGAACCTTCCTCGATGTGGCACATATCAAGGAATTCCCGCCGCGATGAATGGCACGGAGAATTACAAGTATGGACCGGTGACAAAAGAAAGCAGATCTGGCCGGCGGAAACATCCGTGGGCACAGGTGCTGAAATGGGTGACGCGATGGGGACCTTGAGATCCGGGCGCCCGCTGCGATGCAGCGCTTCAGGATGCGCCTGCGCCCTGGGGGAGGAACCGCTTGTGGTGGTACTGCGGATTCCTCCGGGTCGTCCCGCGGGTGAAAGCCGCTGCGGGATACGCGTGCAGCTGGGGCCCGCACCCCGAGGGATGCGGGCCCCAGCTACGGATTGCGCGTGAGCGTTAGGCCGGAACGATGTTCTCGGCCGTCGGGCCCTTCTGGCCCTGCGCGATGTCGAAGTTCACCTTCTGGCCCTCGAGCAGCTCACGGAAGCCCTGCGCGGCGATGTTCGAGTAGTGGGCGAACACGTCGGCGCCGCCACCGTCCTGCTCGATGAAGCCGAAGCCCTTTTCCGCGTTGAACCACTTCACGGTACCAGCAGCCATGCCATATCTCCTTTGGGGCAGTGCATCGGCGTCCACGCTGCGCGGACGCCGTGTCGCCGCGATGATTACCCCGCCCGGAAATGACCGGAAATACAAAAGTCCTCCCGCCCGGCAGAAGCCTGGCGGGGGCACTTGAAGTTTTGGGAACCACAACTGCAACTGAGATGGACAGTAGCACGCCGGAGTCGCCCGTGTGCGTTGGATAATTCCACTCTGCTCTTCGCGGCAAAAACTCCGGCTGCGCGGCCCTCCAAAAACTGATCCCTCGGGAACAGATATTGATTCACTCGGCGTTCAACGCCTCAGATCGGAGACCTCGCAGATCAGACGTTGATCCCGAGTCAGCCACCGAGCAGTCCGCCGACGATGCCGATGAGCATGGTGATGATGCCCAGGTCCTTGCCCGGCATCGATCACCCGGCAGTTCCAGCGTTCTCTTCTGAGCCGCTGCCCTCTCCCCGCCCGTGGCTCGCCTGCCATCAGCGTGCCGACGCGGTCCCTTCTACGCCGGACCCCCCGGCGAAGCAAGCCGACGGGGGTCCTCACGTGTCACGAGCGATCACAGGCGTGTCGCCAACCCCGCGGACGCTCTCGCGCCACAAGGCTCTGACCTTGACTTACGCGCTCGACCTGGACCAACTGGATGCCCAGAGACGGTTTCTACGACATGAGCCAGGTGGTACCCGGTGAGGGACCGAGGATCAGGACCGGGGCGTCTTCTGGCCCGTCAAAGCGGTATTGCAGGGTGTTCATCGGTGTCTCACTCACCCGCCTGAGCCTCTCATCTGTCACGACAGCCCCTCTGAGCGGGGTCCTGGCTGCCGCCATCTGACCATGTGGAAGACCTCCCGGGCCGGCATCCCGAGGGACGCTCGACGGGACTGGCCCCGCACAGCGCAGCGGAGGACGCCTCACGGTCCGGTAGCTCCGGCTGGCTGTCGTCCGTTGCCGAATGACGCCGCACTGTGCGGCAGGGCCTTTCCCGATGGTCGTGCAACGCCTCACCAGTGCCCGGCAAAGGTGTGGGGTCGACGCCGACGGAGCCTCGCAGCAGCGTCCCGACGGTTCGCCCGCCGCCTGGCCCCTGCTCGTCGGGAACGGATGCTCGGCCGTCCCTCGTACGCTCCGTGGCGCGTCTTGCAGCGTCCGCGGTGTGTCGCGGGCGGACACGGTGGGGACCGCACGCGCTGACAACCCCTTTCGGCGCCCTTGGTCAAGCGGCGGTTGCCCATGGGCGGTGCGGTCCCCGCGCGTTGCCTCACGGCCCCTGATCGGACAGACATCTCCGATCAGGGACATGGCCACCTCACGGCGACGACGGTCGCGCCGGAGCTTTCGTCTGGTTGATGTCGCCGATCATCTGCCACAGCCGCAGCGCCCGCCCTCGGTGCTGGTGCGCCAGGTGGTGAGCGCCGGCGGCGGCGTCCAGGTCGCCGATCAGTTGCCAGCAGGCGGCCTCGTCCTGGCGGTCGCCGTGCCGGTGGAACAGGCCCGCCGCGCGCTCCAACGCCGGGCTCGCCCGGTCCCGGTCGTGTTGACCCGCGTACACGCGGCCGACTTCCAGCAGCGTGTACGCAACGCACCGCTCGTCGGCCAGATTCTCGAAGGTGACCAAGGCCTGCCACAGGCAGCGCAGCGCCTCGTCCGGATCACCACGCCGATCGTGCAGCCGGCTGAACCGCCGCAGCACCACGGCCACGCGATGCCCGTCGCCCAGCGCCCTGGCCTGGCTCAAGGCCCCGTCGAACCAGAACTCCGCCTCGTCGAGCCTGCCCTGCATGAGCTTCATCACGGCCATGGAGCAGGACAGCTGCGCTTCGATGTGCCGGTCGCCCTCACCGGCCGCGATGGCCAGGGCGTGCTCGACACGTTCGAGGGCTTCGTCGTCACGGCCCTGCACCCGGCTGACCGTACCCAGCATGGCCACCGACAGCGCCTCGCCGCGTTTGTCCCCACCGTCCTGACACAGTCCGAGGGAGGACTCCAGGGCCCGGGCGGCCCGATCGAACTCGTCTTGGTAGATGTGCAGCTGGCCAAGACCGCGTAGCAGCACCGATGCGCCGCGCGCGTTGCCGGCGGCCTCGGCCGCGGCCAACGCGAGCCGGTGCCCGTGCTGCCAGTCCTGATAGAGACACCGGTGGTCGTAGTAGGTCGCCGCGCCGGCCGCCAGCTCCCAGGCCATCTCGTCCAGGCCCCAGTCCACGGCCAGTTTCACCGCGCCGAGCAGGTTGTCGCGTTCCGCGTCGAACCAGCCGACCGGGTCGGCCATCAGCCGGTCCACGACCGCATCGGGCAGCGACCGGCGCGGTGCCGAACCGGGCACGGCTGCCAGCAGCCCGGCCGCCGGCAGCCGATCGGTGCCGCGTCCAACCAGCTCAAGCCAAACGGCCAGCACCCGGATGATCGCGTCCCGCTTGTCTTCCGTCGGCAGTGGGGCGGCGATCTCCACGGCACAGGTCCTGATCAGGTCGTGCAGCCGGTAACGCGGCTCGCCGAGGGCGTCGGTGGCGGTCAGCCGCACCAGGCTGGCGTCGACGAGGGTGTCCAGCACCTCCTCGGCGTCCGAGCGGTCGAGCAGCGGGCCGACCACCCAGCCGGGCAGGGTGTAGGCGCCGAGCAGACCCAGCAGGCTCAGCGCGCGCACCGCGTCGGCCGGCAGCAGCCGCAAGCTCAGTTCGACGCTGGCTCGCACGCTGAGGTCCCCGATCCTCAGCTCGGCCAGCCTCCGGGACTCATCCTCGATCCGTTCCCGCAGCACCCGCAGCGACCAAGCCGGGCGGCCCGTGAGCTTGCCGCTGGCGATCCGGATCGCCAGCGGCAGGTTGCCGCAGCAGTCGAGGATCGCGTCCGCCTCCCCCGGTTCCCGCTCGACCCGCCGCCGCCCGACAATTCCCGTGAACAACTCGCGCGCCTCTGCCGGGCTCAGCACGTCCAGGTCGATGTGCCGAGCGCCGGGAAGTTGCGTCAGCAGAGTGCGGCTGGTGATCAACACGGCACAGCCGTCGGCCGCAGGCAGCAAGGGCAGCACCTGATCGGCGCGACCGGCATCGTCCAGCACCACCAGCATGCGACGGTCCACCAGCAACGACCGGTAGAGCGCGGCCCGTTCGGCCAGGCCGTTCGGGATCGCGCTGCCGGCGATCGAGAGCGCGCGCAGTGCCTCGGCCAGCATCAGCCCCGGGTCCCGCGGCTCATCCGATGTCGCCGCGAGGTTGAGGTAGAGCTGGCCGTCGGGGAAGTTGGCGCTCGCCAGCCGCGCGGCGTGCGTCACCAGGCAGGACTTGCCGACACCGGGACCGCCCACGATGACGGCCACCGGGGCCCGGTTCGACGCCGACCCGTCGAGCAGCCCGGCGATCTCGGCCAGCGCTTCGGTCCGGCCCACGAAGTCAGATACGTCGAGGGGAAGTTGACGCACCGGCATCGCCATGGCCGGCCCGGGAGCCGCCGGGGCAGGGCTCTCCGGTGGCGTGGCCGAGGGGCCATTTGCTGGGATCGCAGCCGCCAGGGCGGGATCTGCGGTCAGGATGCGCTGATGCAGCGCCTGCAACGGCGGGGTGGGGTCGACGCCGAGTTCGTCGGCCAGTGTCCGGCGCAGCCGCTCGTACACCTGTAGCGCCTCGCCTTGTCTCCGACACCGGTAGAGGGCGACCATCAGGTGCTCGGCGACCTGCTCGTCGTAGGGGTGCTCGTGGAGCAGAGCGGTCAGCTCGTCGATGACCTCTCGATGACGCCCCAGGCCGAGTTCGATGGCCAGGCACTGTTTGAGCGTGGCCGCACGTTTCTCGTTCAGCCGTGCCGCGTCGATCTCCAGGACTTGGCTGGGAGTGCCGACCAGGGCGTCTCCGCGCCAGCAGGCCAGCGCCCGCCGCAGCGCGACTGCTGTCTCCAACGGGGTCGTGTGCTGTTCGGCGAGGTGTCGCTGGTGATCGAACTCCAGCAGGTCGAGCTGATCTTGAGTCAGGTGGATCTCGTAGCCGCCGCGCCGCGTGCTGATCAGGGTGCCGGGTGTTCCGCAGGCGACGAGGTTGCGGCGCAGCCCGGAGACAGCGTCCTGGACCTGGCGGACCGCAGTGGCGGGCGCGTTGGTGTCCCACATCACGGCGACGAGCCGTTCCATGGCGACGATGTTGTTGGCGTCGATCAGAAGTGCTGCCAGCATCTTGGCCTGCCGCCCGTTCAACGGGACCGCGCGTCCGGCGATCTGGGCGTGTAACGGCCCCAGTAAGCCGAATCTCATGCTCCCCCTGCTACGTGACGATTAGCGCCGATCCTCCTGGCTGACCTCGCACAAGAACGAATCTAGGACCGCCGACGGATCTGTGTCCATAGCGTCTCCGCAGCACGGCTCACCGAAGACGCCGATGGCCAGGCCCCGCCGCTCGGGCGGGAAGCAGGCGTTGGCGCAGGGCACGCCGACGGCGAAGGCGGTGCCGCCGGTACCGAGGAAGAACCCGCCGGCTGGTGGCCCCGGACACGATCGGGAACATGATCCGGCCGCCGAACCGGTCGGTCAGCGTGCCCACGGGGATACGGCCCAGGGAGCCGACCAGGACTGGTGCGGCCACCAGCAGCGACTGCTGGAACGAGGACGGGTGAGGAAGTCCTCGAACCGCGGGCCGAGCGGGGTCAGCAGCGCCCATGCCCAGAAGTTGACGGCGAAGCCGATGGTGGCCAGGGCCGGCATCGGCCAGGCCGGCCGGACACCGGAGCACCTGACGGGGAGCTGTCACTCTCCGTCTTCAACGGCCGGACCATGGTGTCCGTCCCTTCCCTCTGCGTGGTGGCTCGCCGCCGGCAGGGGCCATCAGTCCCTGCCGGCGGACGGACAGGCCCGGGCTGCGTATCTCCACAGCCGTATGTCCGGCTTGCCCGCTCAGCCGGTGCGGGTGGCGGCGGCCGGGCGGGCGCCGGAGGCCGCCTGGTCAGCTTGTTCCGGCAGCGGGCGCGGGCGGTCCCGCGGGGCGACCAGCGCAGCGCCCGGGTGCCCGCGGGGTGGGGCCGCCGGCCGGACCGTAGCCGAATCTGATCAGTATGTGCGGATGGCACCGTTTTTGTCGCGGGAGGGCCGCCGCCCGCAGGTCGGGCCATTCCATGGCCTGGTGCAGGAGTGAGGTGCGCAATCCGTGGGCGGTCGCCGTGAGCAGCACGTACTGCAGGGCCTGGCCCGCCCGCAACCAGTCCTCGCGCCGGTCGTGGGACGTCCACAGCAGGGCGATCTGGACATGGCGTTCGAACCACAGGGCGGGCAGGCGGAGAGCGGGCAGCTCACCGACGAAGTCGCGCATCGGCATCCGTGCGGCCGCGTCGGGCGGGCCGAGGGCGGTGACGGGTATGCCGTAGGGGGTGTCCGCTCCCGGGGCGGTGATCCAGGTGCGGGTTTCGGCGGTGCGGTCCGGGTGGGCCAGGTTGCGTGCTTCGGCCACGGCGGTCAGGCCCAGCAGTCGGCGGGTTCCGGCGATGTCCGGTGTGTACAGGTGTGCGCCGGCGGCGCGCGCGGCCGACGCCATCTCCGCGACGATCGGCTCGGGCACGGTCCGGCCGGTGAACGGCATCCGGCTGGTGTGCCGCCGTGCGATGGCCTCGTAGAGACCAGGGTCCGACGGCTGGTCGTCCGCGCCGAGCGGATCGGTCAGTCGTACGGTGGCCAGCAGCCCTGGTCGGCGGGGATCCGGCAGCAGTCTCACCTCCGGCCGCCGGCCCTGGTGGACGGCGGCGAGCCGGAGGTTGAAGACCGCGGCGCCCACCGACAGATACTGGGCTCGGTGCATCGGGTCGGTCAGCGGCAGTGTCCGCTGCGGTGCCGAATGGACCTCGAGTGCCTGGTTGTCGGGGTCCAGGCGGAAACGCCAGGGCTGAGTGTTGTGGATCGACGGGGCCGCCACTGCCGCCGCCAGCAGCGGCTCCACGGTGGCGGCGTCCAGCCGGGTTCGGGTACGCATGTTGCCTCCTCGTTCCTTTCGTCGGGCCGCGGATCAGGTGGCGGGCAGCGCGGTGGCCAGCAGGACGACTCCGAGCGAGCCGACGAGGGACACGACCGCCAGGGTCCGGGCCAGTTCGGAGTGGCCCTTCGCCTGGGCGATGCCGTGCCCGCCCGCGGCGGCCATCACCACCACGAAGAGGGCGAGTTTGGCCGCGAGGGTACGGCCGTACCCGGGTTCGGCGAGGGAAGCCCAGGTGACGCCTTTGTGCCAGGCCATGGCCCAGCCGGTGGCCAGCTGCGCCGGCAGGAACACCGCGCCGGTCAGCATGCCGAACCGGCGGCCCGCCGAGGCGGTGAAGCGGTCCTTGGCCTCCGGGTCGAGCAACTGGCGGGCCAGCGGCAGGATCACCAGGGAGAGGGCCAGTTGGCCGCCGACCCACAGAGCGGCACCGGCCACGTGCACGAACCGCACCAGGGACCACAGACCGACGGTGTCCATCAGCTGCTCACCTCCACCATGCCCATGGCCCCGGCCTCGGCGTGACGCATGTCGTGGTCGACGAAGGAGTAGTGGCCGGCCGCGGGGAACGTCGTCTCGACGAACCCGCCCTGGGCCACGGCCAGGTCCAGCGCCTGAGAGCCGCCGGCGTCGCCGGGTTTCAGCAGGTAGGCGCCTTCTTCGTACACGGTGTCGAAGTCGGTGCCGACAATGTGGAAGGAGATGCCGTCGCTCGGTCCGGCGGCGACCACCCAGAAGCGGGCCCGTTCGCCGGCCTTCAGCTTCAGCGGCTGCTTGGCGTACTGGGCGGCGATGCCGTTGAACACCCAGGCGTCCGGGGTGTCCTGACGCATCTTCGCCACCTGGGCCGCGCTGCCCGGGGTACCGAGGTAGAGCTCGGAGGAGACCAGAACGTACTCGTGTGCGACTTTCGGCAGGCCGGGCGGGTCGATGACGACGGCGCCGTACATGCCGTTGCCCATGTGCTGGAGCATGGGTGCCGTGCTGCAGTGGTACAGCCACGCTCCGGCCTTCTCGGCCCGGAAGCGGTACACCAGCCGCTTGCCGGGCTGGATGGTGCGCATCGCACCGTCCGGGGCGAGGGAGCCGGCGTGGAAGTCGATGCCGTGCCCCATGGTGGGGTCGTCGTCGACGAGGGTGACCTCGAAGACGTCGCCGGCTCTGCCGTGCAGGGTGGGGCCCGGCGCGGTGCCGCCGAAGGTCCACATCTGCTGCTTCACGCCCGGGGCCACCTCGACGGTCCGGCGGACGGCGTGCAGTTCGACCCTGTGGACCGTCCCGCCGGGCGCGGGCGTCAGGTCGGCCGTGCGCGCCTTCCAGCCCTGGGTGAAGTCGGCGGACAGGTCCAGCGCGCCGCCGACGGTGGCGGTCATGGAGTGGCCGTCGCGCGCGCTCGCGCTGCCGGTGGCGCCGGTGACGACGATGTCCATGCTCATCCCGGCCGCCCGGTGGCCCGGCAGGGTGCACCACGCCGCACGGTTCTCGGTGACCGGTCCGAGGTCGAGTACGCGGGTGTGGCCGTGGGCGAGCATCGGGGTGGAGGGACCGTCCTCGACCTTGAGGTCGTGGCGCTGGGCGTCGGTGTTGGTCACCTTCAGCCGCAGATCGGTGCCCGCGGTGACCTGGATCCTGGCCGGGCGGACGCGCATGCCGGCCAGGGTGACGGCGACCGTGCGGGTGGTCCCGGTGCCCGCGCCCGTCGTCCCGGCGGCGCTCACCCCGCCGCTCGGGTCCCCGCCGCTGTTGGCCACGAGCACCGCCAGCACCGTCAGTACGGCACCTGCGGCGGTGCCCCACACAACGGGCCGGCGCGCGACGCCGTCCTGGTCGCCGTCCTGGAGAAGGCCCCGTCCGCTGTGCAGCAGCACCCGCGCCACCAGGGCGAGGAACGCGACGCCGGCCGCCCCGGCGGCCAGGATGCCCGCCGTACCGACGAGATCGGGCAGCGGCAGTGCGAGCAGGACCACACCGAGGTTGAGGGCGGCGAGCCGCAGCACCCAGCCTCGCTCGAGTACCGCCCGCAGTGCCCCCCGGTCCTTGGGACCGCCGGCCAGCACGACGGGCAGCAGGTAGGTGAGGGCCCCGATGAGGACCTGCGCGACGAGGCCGACGAGCAGCACCGGGACCAGGGACCGCATGTCGTCCCGTACTTCGGTGAGCGGCCGGGCGGCCAGAAGCACGAGGTCCACGACCACACCGGCGAACAGCCATCCCGCGGCGGCTGCCAGCATCCACGCGGCGGCCGCCGAGATCGCGGGCCGGCGGCGCACCGTACGGGCGAACAGCTGCACCGCCACGGCGACTCCGGCCGCGTAGCAGGCGAGGCCGAGTACGGCGGTGGGCCGCCATGCGGCCACCAGGCCGGCGGCGGCGATCAGCAGGCCGCCACCGGTCAGCATCAGCACCCGGCGCGCCAGCCGCGTGGTGCGCTCGGCCATGCGCACCCCCAGGACGGTGGGCCACAGCATGAACAGCGTGCCCAGGACCGGCAGTCCGACCCAACCGAGGAGAGCGACGTGCACGTGGGCCAGCTTCAGCCCGGTGTAGTGCCGCGGGCCGGCCTTGCCGGTGGCCAGCAGCCAGCCCAGTACCGCGCCGATGATCAGTGCCGCGGCGGCGGCCCGGTAGTAGTCGGCGATCGGGGCGAGCCGTCCGCCCAGCGCGCCGCGGCCCATGCGGACCAGCACCACCAGGTGCGCGGTGATCGCGGCGATCAGCAGCGCACAGCCGACGCCGGTCAGGACGGGCAGGTCGGCCCAGACGCCGGTGAGGATGCCCAGCGTTGCGGCGTTGACGCCGGCCAGCCGGGCATTGCTCCACCGCCGGTCGGGCAGCGGGGCGTGGAGCATGGCGACGGCGAAGTGCTCGCTCCAGACCACGATGGCGGTGGTGGCGGCGCCGAGCAGGAACAGGTGGACGGCCAGCCAACGGGCCACCGGCAGACTCTGCTGCATGCTCGCCGCCAGCAGCGCGAGCACCCCCCAGGCCGCGACCAGAACATGGGCGGCCAGGTGCCGACCGCGCAGACCGGACGCCTTGAACCTGCTGGGCGGGCGGCCTGCGCCCACGGCCGGGTCATCGCTCTTGCTGTACACGGTGCTCCTTGCCGCCAGGGGCGGCGGCCTGACGGCGACGAACAGGCGATTCCTCGCTGCCGTCACCGGCCAGCAGCCCGGCCAGCTCCCGCCGGTACGGGAAGGAACCGGGCTGGTAGCCGCACCACGGCTCTTCGGCGAACGGGTCGCCGGTCACGCCGTAGGCCCGCGACCGCGAGCCGCCGCAGACCCGGCGGAACTCGCACGCCCCGCACCGGCCCTGGAGCATGCCGGGTGCCCGCAGCCCGGTGAACAGCGGTGAGGTGCGATAGATCGATGTCAGCGGCGACTCGCGCACGCTGCCGGCGCTCAGCGGCAGGAAGCCGCTGGGGTGCACGGTGCCGGTGTGCGAGACGAAGGCGAAGCCGCGGCCCGCGTTGACGTCCAGCGGCGGGCGCCGCACCCGGCGCACTCGCATGTCCAGGCCCAACTCGGCGGCCCGCTCGCGCAGTTCCCGGTAGAGCGGTCCGAGTCCGAGCACCGCCACGTGGTCGTCGCCGGCGTCGGCGAGGATCCGGCGCTGCAGAACGACGCGGCGGAAGTGGTGCGCCTCGGTGGTCTTGGCGGGCACGGTCAGACCCACGTCGTGGACGAAGTTGAGCACGTCCTCCACCTCGGCCGGGGTCAGCGCGCCGAGACCGCGGCCGCGTCCGGTGGGCACCAGGAAGAACGCGCTCCACAGCATCGCGCCGTGGTCGGCGACCAGGCGGACGATGTCAGGAAGGTCGTGCAGGTTGTGCCGGGCGACCGTGGTGTTGATCTGCACCTTCATGCCCAGGGCGCGGGCGGTGTCCCAGGCGTCCAGGGTCCAGCGGAACACGCCGGGCACCCCGCGGAAGGTGTCGTGGATCTCCGCGGTGGAGCCGTCCAGGCTGAGCGAGAGACCGGACGCGCCCGCAGCGTGCACGGCGCGCAGTCGCTCCTCGGTGAGCGTCGGGGTGCCCGAGGGGGAGACGGCGACCCGGACGCCGATCCGCCTGCCGTAGGCGATGAGGTCGGTCAGGTCCGGGCGCTGGAACGGGTCGCCGCCGGTGATCACGAACAGCGGGGCCGGCTGTCCGAAGGCGGCGACCTGGTCCAGCAGGTCCTTGGCGGCGGCCGTGTCCAGCTCGCGCGGGTCACGGTCGGGCACGGCCTCGGCTCGGCAGTGCAGACAGGCCAGCGGGCAGGCCCGGGTGGACTCCCAGATGACGATGAACGGCCGCTCCCCGGCATCGTGCCGCTGAAGGCGAATGGCACGGTCGGTGGCGCTCATCAGACCGCCCTGCCCAGCGCCCTGAGGCTGCGTCCGGCCGCCCTGGAGTCAGGGCAGACGTGGCGGGCGGCCGGACGGTGACCGGCCCGGACCGTGCGCAGCACCCCTGACGGAGGACGGCGGTGGAGACAGCCGCACGGATGCTGGTCGCGGTAGTACACGGGATACCTCCGGATCGGTCGCTGATCAGCATGCGCAGTCGGGACGGACCGGCGCGGCGGCCGAACAGTCCCTCCCGTTGGGCCGACAGGCCCTTGATCCGGTCCGCGCGCCAGGGCCGGACGGCCGCGGGAGCGGGACAGGTAGGTGCCGCGCGCCAGGGCGGTCAAGGCCGGCGCGTATCCGTTCCCAGGGCGTTCGCGGTGGCCACCAGGGCCGCTCCGGCGCCGGTCAGCAGCGCGCCCAGGCCCGTGACCAGCGTGGTCAGATGCCATGCCGGCAGCGGAACCGGCGGCATCAGCCGTCCTGTCCGGCGGCATCCCCGGCCCGCACCGGGGCCCGCCGTCTGGCCCGCACCGAGGACATCCTCACCGGCGTCTCCGGCGGAGCCGCCCTCCGCGCCGGCCACTGGCTGCCGGCCCGGGACCCGCGGCACCGTGCCGCACTGATCGTCGCCGTACCGCCCGGCACCGGAGAGCGCTGTCTCGGCACGGACCTGTTCCAGGCCCAGTACGGGGCACCACGAAGAACGTTCCCCCGAGCAGCCGCAGCGGTCGCGTTTCTTCGATTGATCAGCGCCCCGCCGAGACTGGCCCACCGGCCCTGCAATCGGGACCTTCGGCACCCGCCCCGGACCCGCTCTTCAAGTTAGGTTCAGCCGAATAGTTCCGATGCGGGCAGTCCGACGCGGGCAGAGAGCGAGGCAGGAACATGGCATCGACGGACCGGCGAACCGCGCCGACCATGAACAGACGACTACCCAAGGGCATGGTTCTCGCTGCCGCCGGCGCGGTTGTTGCCGCAGCGGTGGCGAAAGAGCTGCGACAACCGCCGCAGGAGCGGACCTGGACCGGGCGCGTCGTCGGGCTGCCGTACGACTTCCGGCGCCCCACCTTGCACAAGATCGTCCGCGAGTTCTGGGATCCCGACAGCGATGCCTTCTTCACCCCGCACGCGTTCGGCATCGGCTACGGGGTGAACCTGGCCCGCGTGGCGCGGGAGCTGCACCGGTCTCCTTGACCGGGTTCCGGGACGAGCACGCCGCTGCCCGCCACCCGTGCGGCGCGTCGGCGGTCACCGCTCACCCCCGTGGAAAGTTGTCACCATGCAGAAGCTCTCACTCGACGCACTGGTCCGCGAGCACCTGGAACGCGCCGCGGCCGCCTCCAACGGACGCAGCGCCGCCACCGTCCACGGCGGCCACGAACACGTCCTGCGCCAGACCGTCCTCGCGCTGACCGCCGACACCGTGCTCGCCGAGCACGAGAACCCCGGCGAGGCAACCCTGCTGGTGCTGCACGGACGCGTCCGTCTCACCAGCGGCGGCACCTCCTGGGAGGGCCGGACCGGCGACCTGATCACCATCCCGGAAGCCCGGCACAGCCTGCAAGCTGTGGAGGACGCCGCGGTGCTGCTCACCATCGCCAAGACCTGACATCCCGCCGCCATCCGCAGGACCGGGGTGCGGCACGCGCCGGGGAAGCGCCGGCAGAGGCGATCACGGTATTCCCGTTCCTGTGGTGGGTCCCAGCCGTGAGCGGGTTGGGGGGCGGGTTCGTCGCGCCTCCCCCATGTCCTTGGCCTCTCGGCCACCCGTCCCCTGGGCGGCGGGGCGGCTCGGTCCTGTGCTCGGGGCCGGTCGGCCCTGCCCCCTGCCGCCGTCCGAGAGGCAAGCTGACCAGACACCAGCAGTCGGCTCTCCAGGACGAGGTCCGGAGGGGCTGCTACGGCCCATCGGTGCCCGTGCGTTCCGGCATCCGATGACGGACAGGGAAGGAAGGGGGCATGATGCCCGGCATCGTCGGTGAAGTGATGACCGGTGAGGTCGTCCGGGCCCGCCCGGAGAC
Organism: Streptomyces sp. NPDC086519; assembly: GCF_040686075.1. NCBI lineage: Bacteria > Bacillati > Actinomycetota > Actinomycetes > Kitasatosporales > Streptomycetaceae > Streptomyces > Streptomyces sp. NPDC086519. The sequence continues at coordinate 105,672 of NZ_JBFBJL010000004.1, read as the reverse complement.
ACCGTTCAAAGAGGTGGCACGGCTGCTGGACCGGCACCGGATCAGCGGGCTGCCCGTGGTCGACCACGACGACAAGGTCGTCGGCGTGGTCTCCGAGACCGATCTGATCCGCCACCAGGCGGCCCCGTCCGCCGGCAGCCGCGCCCCGCGGCTCCCGATGCCGGCACCGGGGTACCCGGCCGGCGCGGGGGTGGCCACCGCGGGGGATCTGATGTCCACACCCGCGATCACGGTGCACCCCGAGCAGCAGGTCGCGGATGCCGCACGTGTGATGGAACGCCACGGCGTCGGGCGTCTCCCGGTCGTGGACGAGGAGGACCGGCTGATCGGTATCACCACCCGACGCGACCTGCTGCGGGTGTTCCTGCGTACCGATGAGGAGATCCGCCGGGAAGTCGTCGACGACGTACTGAGCGGCGGCATGGGCCTGACTGCGAACGCCGTGACGGTATCGGTCCGGGACGGCATGGTCACGCTGGAAGGATGCCTGGAGCACGGCAGCGACATACCCGTGGCGATCCGGATGACGTACCGGGTCGACGGGGTGGTGGGCGTCGTCGCCGGCCTGACCTGCCGCCTCGACGACGACCGGGGGCCGGCTCCCCTGCATCCGGGCGCGCAGAGCCGCCGGGTCAGCTGAACCGGCGCCCGGTGCGAGGGGGTGGACACCTCTCCCACCGGGGCATCGGCCACGCTCGCGCCCCGCCTGACGGTGATGCGCCGCAGCCGGTCGCCGGGGGCGTCGGACCGGCTGTACTGGCGGGTCCGGTGCACGCTGCCGGGCATCAGCGCGCGGACGCCGACGTACTGGCCCGCGCACGCCGTCGGCAACGGCGCGTCGTCGGCCGGGCGCAGCAGGAAGGAGGCGACGTCCGCGGTGTCCTCACGCCGCTCGGCCACCCAGGTTCCGGCGGGGACGGCGAACTCGAGCAGCTGCCCGCCCATGGGAGAAAACGACGCCGGCCAGCGCCTTGCTCTGTCCCGCGGCCAAGGTTCCCGGTGGCTCGCCATGGCACGCAGGATTCGGATACAAGGTGACCGCCCTGTCCCGGCCGCGGACGGACCACCAGGCGAACGCGTGAACGGCAGTGCGGTCGATCACTCTGCGGGGCCTGCTCGGACGCTTCGCACGCGAGGCCGATACACATGCGGCCCCCGTCCCTTTGAGTACGGACCCGAAAGGCCGCTCTCCGGGAACTCAGGGGGCGGGCGGAGCAACGAGGGTGTTGTCGCTGCTGCGGCCGGTGAGGTAGTCCGCGACGTTGGCGACGGTGGTCTCGGCGATCTGGCTGACGGCGTCCTGGGTGAAGTACGCCTGGTGCGAGGTGACCAGGACGTTGCTGAAGGTCATCAGCCGTGCGAGGCGCTCGTCGGTCATCACCTCAAGCGACTTGTCGAGGAAGAACACCCCCGCCTCCTCCTCGTACACGTCCAGACCCACCCCGCTGAGCCTGCCGGCGCGCAGGGTTTCCAGCAGGGCACCGGTGTCGATCAGGCCGCCGCGGCTGGAGTTGATCAGGATCGCGTCGTCCTTCATCAGCCCCAGTGTCTTGGCGTCGAGCAGGTGGTGGGTGGCGGGCAGCAACGGCACGTGCAGACTGACCAGGTCCGCCTCGGCGAGCAACTGCTCCCGCTCGACGTACTGCATGCCCAGGGCGACGCAGTCGGGGTTCTCGGCGATGTCCCAGCCCAGCAACCGCATTCCGAAGCCGTGCGCGATGGCTGCGAACGCGGCTCCGATCTTGCCGGTGCCCACTACCCCGGCGGTCCGGCCGCGCAGATCGCGGCCCATCAGCCCGTCGAGCCGGAAGTCGAACTCCCGGGTGCGGTGCGCGGCCCTGACGATACGGCGGTTGACGGCGAGGGCCAGCGTCCAGGCGAACTCGGCCACCGAGTACGGCGAGTAGTACGACACCCGGGCCACCGTCAGCCCCAGCTCCTTGGCCGCGGTCAGGTCGATGTTGTTGAAGCCGGTGGCCCGCTGAGCGATCATCCGAGTGCCGCCCTCGGCCAGCGCCCGCAGCACCTCGGCGTCCAGCGTGTCGTTGACACTGCTGAGCACCACCTCGTGGCCGGCCGCCGTCGGGGCGGTGTCCCGGTTCAGGAACAGCCCCAGACAGCGCAGCTCGTGACGGCCGTCGAACGCGGTGTCGAACGCTGCTCGCAGCAGCGGCTGCTCGTCCACGAGAACTCCGTACGCAACGATCTCCACGTGCACTCCTTGCTGGCGACGACGAGCTCTCCCCCACCTTAGAAGGGCCACTCGCGCCGACGGGCAGCGCGTCGGCTTGCGGGCGCGGTCAGGAGGCACGGAGGACGCCCGGAGACATCGCCGCCCTGGGCCGACATCCGGGCGGGGGTGCGGCCGGCGGTCGGTGCGCAGGGACGGATGGCCCACCCGCCCCGTCTCCATGTGGGAAAGTGCTTCCCCCTTTGACCGCGACGACTGCTCGCTGGAGAGCCCCGCCGGAAACCGGCACGCGACGCGATGACCTTCGGCGTACGCTCCAGGGTGGTCGTCCGCGCTCCCGGACTCGCCGACCCGGGCCCTTTCCCGGCGGCCGGACGGCTGCTCGGCCGGCCGAGTACGGAACCGAGTCCCGGCACCGCACCCGGTGAGGACTTCAGGACGCACGCGTGCCGGGTGGTGTCCACCGCCGGGTGCGGCGCACCGTGAGCACCGGATCCGTTGCCAGGGTACGGCAGGTGCTCTGCCTGCATCCGATCGTCAGCCGCGCCGCGCGCAACCCCAGGGCCAAGGCCGCCTTGGGGCTCGCGCCGCGTACGAGGTGGACGATGAACGCGGACGCCAGCGCGTCCCCGGCTCCGGTGTCATCGGTGCAGGGCCCTGCCTCGGCGGGCAGGGCCAGCGGCACCGGCTGCTCGGTGGAGGCGACGGCGGCGCCGTCCGCGCCCGCGGTCACCACGACCACGCGGGGCCCGCGCCCGAGCAGCCGCCGCGCCTGCTCGACGGGGGTGCCCGGCAGTCCGGTGAGGGCCTGTGCCTCGCCGGTGTTGAGCAGCAGTACGTCGTACAGCGGCAGCAGATGGGCGCGCGGGCCGAAGTCCCGCTGCCGGGTGGGCAGACAGCACATCGGTGTGCCGCTCCGCCGGGCTTCCCGCGACAGCCAGGTGAGCAGGTCCTCGTCGAGTCCGCCCTCGGCGACCACGGCCTTCGCCGCCGACACGGTGCCGGCGAGGACGGGTCCGGCCAGAGGTCGTGCGGCGGCCGGGTCGGGCAGCGCGATGCGGCAGGTGATCTGCCGTCCCCGTTCATCGAGCAGGACGTCCCAGCGGCCTATCCCGTCGTCGGTGCGCCGCACATGGAGCGGCCGTACGCCGAGACTGGTCAACTCCGCCTCCAGATCGACGGCGTCCTGCCCGATCCCGGACAGGCCGGCGAAGACCGTACGGGCTCCGAGCCGCGCGGTGTTGACGGCGATGTTCCGGCCGACGCCGCCGTGGTGCCGCTGCACGCCCCAGACCGGGTCGGTCCGGCCGAGCGTGCCGGTGGCGAAGTACTTGCGGTCGATCACGAGCGAGCCCAGCACGAGCACGTCGTATCCCACATGACCCCCGAACAGTCGAAGAGCGAGGGAGGGCTTGATGCCGGAGGAGACCGGATGCGCCCGGCGCGCCGAGAAGTTGGATCGGCGTCGGAAGAACCTACGGAAAGGCGAGAGGCCCCGCTCGTTCCGACGGAGGTCCCGCCCAATTTATCCGGCCGGGCTCTTCGCCGCCACAAGCAGGGGGAAATGACCCCGTTACCCGCGCAGTTACGGGAGGACCTTTCCTTTTCCCTGGCCCAGGTCGCCCTACTCACCACGCTGGTGACCGCACTCGGTGTGTTCGTGGGCCATCCGGTGCGCCCGCTGCCGCCGCACCGCATGCTGGTCGCGGGCTGGTGGTCATGGGGCCGGCCGGGCTGTTCTGTGCCCGGAGCGACAGCTTCGGTGCGATGCTGGGCGGCCGGCTGGTGGAGGGCGTGGGGCCCTGTCCGCCGGCCGTGGGCGTGGTGGGACTGGTGCTGTTGCGGATCGCCGTACGGCAGCCGTCGTACGGGAGGACGGCTGTGAAGGAGGCGGTATGACCGTCGAGCATGTGATCTTCGACTGGGCGGGCACCCTCACCCCCTGGCACACGGTGGACCTGGCAGGCATCTGGCAGGAAACCGCGGCCGCCCTTGACGGGGTCGGCGCGCATGAGACGTACGAGGTGGGCGAGCGGTTACTGCGGGCCGAGCGGGAACTGATGGCGCGCTCGCGCGCGACCCGGTGCTCGGCCCGGCTCGACAGGGTCTTCGAACTCGCCGGGGTGACACCGGGAGCGCGGGCCCTCGCGACGTACCGGTCGGCCTGGGAGGCGCACACCTTCGTCGACCCGCACGCCCTGGAGGTGCTGGACGGGCTGCGCGAGCGCGGCCTGGGCGTCGGCGTGCTCTCCAACACGCTGTGGCCGGCCGGCTGGCACGAGGAGATCTTCGAGCGGGACGGGGTGCTCGGCTACGTCGACGCCGCCGTCTACTCCAGTGAGGTGCCGTGGACCAAACCGCACCCCGACATCTTCACGGCGGCGATGGCGGGGCTGGGCGCGGCTTCGCCGGACCGGTGCGCATTCGTCGGGGACCGGGTCTATGAAGATGTGTACGGGGCTCAGCAGGCCGGGATGCGGACGATCCTGGTTCCGCACAGCAGCATTCCGGAGGAGGAACTGGGGGCGTACGACGCGGTGCCGGACGCGGTGGTCGGGACGCTCAAGAACGTGTTGTCCGTGGTGGACGAATGGAATCGGACGGCGGTTTGAAAGACGATCCTGTGATCCGGCAGGACGCGCAGCAGGCCGGGCGCACGCCGGGAAAGGCGGCGCCACCCGGCGACCGTGGCATCATCGCGTTCCGTGGCCCGGCGGGCCGGCACCGGCCCGCGGCTGCTCGGCCGGCCGTGCCGACGGGGTGGGGACACCGGGCAGGCGGTACCTCCCGGCGGCCACCGCCACCGCTGCCGCCGTCAGGCAGGCCCAGAGCAGCCACATGCCGGGGCCTGCGGTGTGCGCCGAACCCGCGAGGGCCGTTGCCACCAGGGGCCCGAAACTGGCTATGGTCGCACCGAGTTGGTACGTCACCGCCAGGGCCGAGTACCGGTGCTCGGGCGGGAACATGTCGATCAGGAAGGCCGAGACGGCTCCGTAGACCGCGGCGTGCCCGATCCCCAAAGCGAGGACGAAGGTCAGAATGATCAGTGTCTGGCTGCCGGAGAGCAGCCACCGCGGCGCCACCAGCCCCACCACAGCGCACACCGCGTAGCCGAACAGCATGACGGGCCGGCGTCCCAGGCGGTCGGACAGCAGGCCCATGACCGGGAGCAGCAGGGCCTCCAGCAGCGCTCCGGCCAGCAGCCCGTTGAGCACCTTCGGCCCCTGCCCGGCCGGCGGGCCCGCGGAGGCGTACGACAGCAGGTAGACGGAGTAGACGCTGACGATCATGGCCAGTCCGAGCGAGGCCAGGGCGCCGCGCAGCACGGGCGTGGGCCCCTGCCGCAGCACCCCGGCCAGCGGCATCCGCGCCTGCCTGCCCGCCTTCCGGACCCGCACGAACTCCGGGGACTCCGGCACTCCGCGGCGGACGAACACTCCCACCACCACGAGGCCGATGGAGGCGAGGAACGGCAACCGCCAGCCCCAGGTCAGCAGTTGGTGCTCCGGCAGTTCGGAGACCAGCCGGAACATGACGGTGCTCGCGAACAGCCCCAGCGGAAAGCCGCTCGCCGGAAAACTGGCGTACAGCCCGCGGCGGTTGACCGGCGCGCTCTCCCCGCTCATCAGGACCCCGCCGCCCCACTCGCCGCCGAGGCCGATTCCCTGCAGCACCCGCAGGGTCACCAGCAGGACCGGGGCGACGACTCCGGCCTGCTGGTACGTCGGCAGCACACCTACGAGGAAGGTGGCCGTCCCCATGATGAGCAGGGTGAGCACCAGCATCGACTTACGGCCGATCCGGTCCCCGAAATGCCCGAAGAGGAGGCCGCCGAGCGGCCGGGCGACAAATCCCGCCGCGTATGTGGCGAAGGCGGCCAGCGTCCCGGCCGTGGGCGACCGGCTCGGGAAGAACAGGGGCCCGAGCACAAGTGCCGCAGCGGTGGAGTACAGATAGAAGTCGTACCACTCGATCGCACTGCCGATGGTACTGGCCAGCAGAACTCGACGGGTTACCGAACGACTCGTACCGGAGGGCGTTTCCACCGGAACGTCGATGCTTCTGCCAGTCTTCAAGGGCGACCTCCCCATGTGCTGCGATGATGTGCACGAGGCACTCGTTGCCGCCGTTCACGGCAGAAATGACGGAAAGAGAAACCCGCGCCGGCCGGTGAGCACACGTCAGTCGTCCTCCGCGAGGCGTATCACTCCGGTCGGGCAGAGAAACGCGGCCTGCCGTACGGCGGCGTACTGCGACGCCGGCGGTGCGGCGTCGAGCAGCAGCACCAGGCCGTCGTCATCACGTTGGTCGAACACCTCCGGGGCCGCGATGACGCACTGCCCGCCGCCGCAGCATTTCGCCTCGTCGATCTCTATGCGCACCGTGTTCCTCTCGGCCCGCCGACCGCGTTCGCTCCGGGTGCCGTAGCTCCTCCGGCGGCCACGACCGCCGTCACCACGTCACCGGCAGCGCGTTGACCGAGTACACGACGTTGTCCTCGCGGAAGGAGATGTCCTCCAGCGGCACAGCGAGGCGCAGCCCGGGGAAGCGGTGGAAGAGAGCGGGCAGTGCGATCTGCAACTCGACCTTCGCCATGTACTGCGCGATGCACTTGTGCAGGCCATGGCCAAAGGCCAGGTGGTGCTGCTCCGGGCGGCTGACGTCGAACCGGTCGGGGTTGTCGAAGACGTCGGGGTCCCGGTTGGCGACATGGATGGGGATGACGAGGCCCTCTCCCTTCCGGACGGTGACGCCGCCGATCTCCACGTCCCTGGTGGCCACCCGGCGCAGACCGACGTGCACGATCGACAGATAGCGCAGCAGCTCCTCGATGGCCGCGGGCACCAGTTCCGGTTCGGTCATGAACCGGTGCAGCTGCTCGGGATGGTTCAGCAGAGTGATCACGCTCAGGCCGATCATGCTGGCGCTGCTCTCATGCCCGTTGATCACCAGGAGGGCCGCCATGCCGGCGATCTCCTCCCTGGTCAGCTCCCCGGTACGCAGCCGGTTGACCACCAGGTCGCTGAGCAGGTCGTCGCCGGGACGACGGTTCTTCTCGTCCACGAAGTCAAGGAGGTACTCGGCGATGTCCGTACGGGCGGAGTACGCATCGCCCTCGGTGAGGGACATGTCCCCGATGGACGCGGAGTTGGCCTGGAAGAGATCGCGGTCGGCATGCGGGATGCCGAGCACCTCGCAGATCAGCAGAGAGGGAAGGGGACGGGCGAAGTGGGCGTGGAGGTCGGCCGGCTGCGGTTGCCGCGCCATGGCGTCGAGCAGGTCGTTCGTCAGCTCAGAAATGAGCGGACGCATCCTCTCGATGTTCTTCACCATGAACGTCTTGGTCATCGTCCGACGCACCGCCCCGTACTGCGGCGGGTCCATCTGTGTGAAATTGCCGAGGCTCGGCTTCGGCTTCTCGGCGCGGGGTGAGGGGAACCCCTTCTTGGTGATGTCGGAGCTCATGCTCGTATTGCCGAGCACTTCTCGCATCTCGCGATAGCGGGTCACCAGCCACGCCGTTTCGCCGTTGGCCACGGAAACTCGGCGAAGCGGGCCTTCGGCGCGCCATTTATCGAACTCAATCGGCGGATCGAGAGGGGAATCCCCCCGGCGGAAAGGAAGCGGCGGAGCCGTCACATCGGTTTCGGTCATGGGGGTGGGAACCACCTCAACGCTGGGTCACCCAGGGTGACGTCGACTCTTGGGGGACGGTGCGGCGGGTCCCACCCTCGCCGCTGTCGGCGAGTTCTGGCAAGCACCGCCGTACGGCGCCGGCCCGGTGATTACCGGTGTTCAGCGGGGAATTTTCCTCAGTCGAACACGACGCCCGGTTTCCGCGGTCAGGCCTGCGGGGGTGCCTCGGCGGACAACCGCTGGCCGTTCAGTTCGTGGGGGTCGGCGCGCAGGTCGTAATATTCCACCGTGTCGGTGCCGATCTGCCAGATCACCTTCCGCCGACCGCCCTCACCGTCGTCCTGAAGCCTCACCGCGGCCAGCGGGGACAGGCCGGGGTACTGCCCGTCGGCCCGGCGCTCCTCCGGGTAATAGGTCTCGCTGTACGCGGGCCGGGAGGCACCCTCCCCTCCGGTGCCGAAGAACTCGGTGAGGGACAGTCCGTCGAGGTCGCCCTTGTCCATGCCCAGCAGGTCCAGCACCGTGGGGGCGATGTCCACCAGGCGTACCTGGCCGCCGGCTTCGACCCCGCGGGGCAGCCCCGGCCCGCCGATGATGAGCGGCACATGCTGGGTGGCGTCGAACAGCAGGCACCCGTGCCCCTCCTCGTACGGGTGGCCGAGGGAGCCCGCGTGGTCGTTGGGGTACCACCCCGCCAGGTCCTCACCGTGGTCGGAGAAGCACACGATCAGGGTGTCCTGCCGCGCGTGTCCCCTCTCCTCCATTCCGCGCAGCAGGCGCTGGAGATGGTGATCGCTGTAGGCCACCTCGCCCTCGTAGGGGTTGGCCGCCTCGGAGCAGAAGTTCTCCGGGGGCTCGTAGGGCCAGTGGGCGTCGAAGAAGTGGGCGAAGAGGAAGAACGGCCCCTCCTGCTGCTCCAGCCAGGCCAGGGCACGCTCCACCACCAGGGGCGCACGCTTCAGAGCCAGGCCGCGCTTCTTCACGTCGGGCGTGGTCAGCGGGTCGGAGCCGTCGGGCAGGCGCGGGATCTCGTCGTCGTAGTGGTCGAACCCACGGTCCATGCCGTACCACTTGTTCAGCCCCGGGCAGGAGACCACGGCCCCCGTGGCGTAGCCGGCCGCCTTCAGGCGCTCGGCCAGCGTGGTGGCCTCCGGGGCGAGCCGTTCACGCAGGAGATGGCGGATGCCGTGCCGGGCGGGCTGCAGCCCGGTGAAGACGCTCGCGTGGCTGACAGGAGTGAAGGGCGCCGACGAAATGGCCTGGCGGAAGGTGACACCGTCGCGCCGGAGTGACTCGATGCCCGGCATCTTGCCCGAGTATGCGACATCCGCCCGAACGGTGTCCAGGGAGACGAATAGAATGTTGTGCACGGTTTTTTTCCTTCCCACGCGCCACTGATCAAGCATTGATCGGATATTGATGGGCGACTCGTACGCTGTCTGAGGAGGGGACGTTCCCTCACGGCCGTCGCCGTGTGAATGCGTCTTATGTCCTGGGAATGGGAGGAACAGTGTCGCCTGAGGCGGAAATTGGGCGCAAGGCACCCGAAGAACCGGTACATATGGTCGCCATCGAGTCCCTGTCGATTACGGACTATCCCCGCATCGGGGGGGAAGACGTGAAACATACCCAGTTTCTCCTCTCGTTCGAAACCGAGTTCCCCCCCATTCTTGTGCACCGCTCCACCATGGGGGTCATCGACGGAGTCCACCGGTTGCGGGTCGCCATGCTGCGCGGTCAGCGGGAAATCGCCGTCCACTTCTTCGACGGGTCGGAGGCCGACGCCTTCGTGCTCGCGGTGCAGAGCAACGCGGGACATGGGCTGCCGCTGACGCTGGCGGACCGAACGGCGGCGGCATCCCGTATCGTCCAGTCCCATCCGCACTGGTCGGACCGGGCCATCGCGCGGGTCAGCGGTCTGTCACCGAAGACCGTCGCCGCCATCCGACGGCGTTCGACGGCGGATACTCCGCCGTCGAACTCCCGCATGGGCCAGGACGGCCGGGTCCGCCCGATCAATGCCACAGCCGGCCGGGAACTGGCGGGACGGCTGATCACCGCCAATCCGGACATGCCGCTGCGGAAAGTCGCCAAGGAAGCCGGGATATCCATCGGCACCGCCCACGACGTACGCGAGAGGCTGGCTTCGGGACGCGACCCGGTACCGGAGTCCAAACGGCGCGGAGCCGGTGCCCGAGCAGGCGGCCAACGCGCCAAGGAGGACACGCAGCAGTTGCCGGTGCGGCCGGCCAGTCTCGCCGCCGTGCAGGATCGGGCCCGGAACCCGGCAATTCTCGTGCGGCGATTACTCAGGGATCCGTCTCTGCGTTCGACGGAGACCGGTCGTACATTGTTGCGGCTGCTCGACGCACAGGCTCAGGTCGTGCAGAGGTGGGACCGGCTCGTCAATGGCGTTCCTCAGCACTGTTCGGAGACCATCGCCGATCTCGCGGGTGAATACGCGAGGTTCTGGCTGGAGTTCGCGGCCACATCACGCGCTACCGGGCACGACGGCGAGCGGAAGATCAGCGGCTGAACGCCCGGAGAAAAGCCCGGCCGGAAACTCACCCGTCGCCCGGAAGGGGAACGGACGTCGTGACGCTACCGCTCACCCGCAGGGCGTGCATCGTGATGCCGTCGGCGGCCAGGGCCCTGCTGATCTCCGGCTCCCGGTAGGAGGCGAGACCCGCGTCGGTGAGAATCTGCAGGTCGGTCGAGTGCAGGGGGAGCTCGCCGATCCGTACCTGCCGCACGGCACCGACGTTGTGCCCCTGGAAACCGTCGGGGACCCGGTGGGTCCCGTGCGCGAGGAACCCGAACATCACCAGGTGGTACCGGCCCTCGGCCCACTGCCCGGTGAACTCGTACACGGCGAACGGTGAGCAGGAATCCACCCGGCAGCCCGTCTCCTCGTACGCCTCGCGGACCGCTGCCGCCCCGGCGGACTCGCCCGGCTCGATACCGCCGCCCGGCAGCAGCCAGTTGTCCGCGTACGGCCCCTTCAGCTGGCGGACGAACGTGATGGTGCCGCCCGGTCCGGGCAGCACCATCAGGGAAACGGGCAGGATGCGGGAGAAGCGGTTGGTCACTGTGCGCGTTCCTCAGTCCTTGGTCAGTACTCGACGGGGCGCCCGGCCGGCGGGATGACCAGCGCGAGCCCCAGCCGCTCGCCCTCGATTCTGCCCTTGCGGTGGTACGGCTCGCGGTGACTGACGAAACCGTGGGTCGCCAGGGCCTGGCCGATGCTGCTGAGATCGGGCCCGCACAGGAACAGCTTGCAGCGGACGTCGAACCGCATGGCCTCCCGCACGAGTTCCAGGCTGGGCGCGTCGGTCTCGATGGACACGACGAACTCGCCGCGCGCCTCCAGCGAGTAGCGCACCGACCGGACCGGCAGACCAAGCCCGGAGAGGTGCGCGTACATCAGATACTCGTTCTGGAAGCTCATCAGGGTCAGTCCGGACTCCGCACCCGCGACGATACTCGGCCACGGGGCTCCCGGGCGGGCGGTCACGCCGGTGATGTCGAGAACGAATCCCTGCCGTTGTTCCACGTAGTAGCCCTTGAACTCGCCGAACGGGCCCTCGGTTTCGCGCTCGCAGCGCACCAGGCCGGTGAGGACGTGCGTGGCGTCGGCGGGAACGGGCGGTGTGCCGCTGACGGTGACCTCACCGCGCAGCAGGCGCGAGGCGATCTGGTAGTCGTTGCCCTCGGCGGGCAGCCGGGAGGCGGCGACCACCGCATAGACCGGGTCCGCGCCGAGAAAGACCGAAAGCGGCATGGGCGTACCCGCGGCACCCCACGCCATGAGGTTGCGGTGGGCGTCGGTGCGCGGATCGAGGAAGATCCGGGCCCGGCGGGAGGACACCACCTGCACGCAGTAGAAGCCGAGGTTCACGTCGGAGCCGTCCGGCCGGGTCGTGACCCCGATCCCGGCGGTCACATACCGTCCGCCGTCGCCCGGACGGTGCTGGAGGACGGGCAGGTCGTCCAGGCCGCCCAGTTCCACCCGTCCCGGTGGCGTGGTACCGCCCGCCGCGGGCGCGGTTCCGGTGGGCACGGGCAGCACCGGGTGCGGCGCCGCGGCAAGACGGGCGGACATCTCCTCCAGCCGGCTGCCCTCGTCCGTGCCGAGCGCCGCGAGCAGGACCGCCCGCGGATACGGGTGCCCGAGGACCTGCGTCCCGGGACGGTCCGTGATCCGGGTGAAGACCGTGGTGGGCCGTGCACCGTACTGCTGTTCCAGCTCGGCCAGGGTGCGGGCCACGTCCACCTCGGCACTGAGCGGCCGGTCGCAGGTGTAGACGTCCACCGCCCCGTAGCAGGCGGGCAGTCCGGCCTCGGCCGGTGCGACGCGGGTCAGCCCGCTGCCGGCGAAGGCTCCCGCCCCGCGTCTGCTCACGGCGCCTCGTCCAGCGGAAAGGGCCGGACTCCGGGGGTGCGGCTCCATCCCTGTTCCCAGGGGAAGACGACCCAGTCGTCGACGACCGCCGGGCAGTAGTCCGGCACGAATCCGCTGCGGTGGTTGCGGACCAGGGCCGCGAACCGCAGGTCCGCGGCCTCGAAGCCCGCCGCCAGAAGGTGCGAGCGGACCACGTCCGCGGTGGCGCCGGTGCCCACGATGTCGTCCACGACCAGCACCGGGGTGCCGGGTTCCAGAGCGGGGCCCTCCTGCTCCAGCAGTGGGGGCTGCTTGGCCGCGTACTGGCTGTCGTCACGGGTGCGGCGGACCCGTACGACGCGCATCACGGGCGCGTCGAGGACACAGGTGAGATAGCTCGCGGCGACCAGTCCGCCGCGCGCCACCGCGAGGACCGCACCGGGCACGAACCCGTCGGCGCGCAGGGCCGCGGCAATCCGGTCGAGTGCCGTCCGCAGGTCGTCCCAGCCCAGCTCGTAGGGGCCCTGCCGGGTCCACATGCCAGGCTGCTCGGCGACCGCGGCGGTGGGGCCCGCCTGCTCACGCCCGTTCACTGTGCACCGCCTCGGCGACATGGTCGATCTCGATGTGCTCGGTCCGCGCGCGGACGTGCGGGGTGTTCTCGACCTGGCCGGCCGCGGTGACTCGGACGAACTCGGCCCGTTCACGGAACGCGTCGAGCCCGTCGGCGCCGGAGTAGCTGAGCGCCGACTGCACACCGCCGGTGAGCTGCCGCAGGGTCCGGGTCAGCGGCCCCGTGTAGGCGAAGGTGGCCTCCACCCCCTCCGGCACGTAGTCGTCGACCTCCTCGGCGGTGATCTTCTGCCCGGCGGCCCGCCGCAGCGTCAGTTCCATGCCGAGCGACACGAAGCCGCGGCTCGTCTTGTACCGGCGCCCGTCGCGTTCCGCGGGCAGCGCCTCGCTCTCCGCGGCGCCCGCGAGGAGACTGCCGAGCATGACCGCGCAGGCGCCGGCTGCCAGCGCCTTGGCGATGTCCCCGGCGTGCCGGACGCCTCCGTCAGCCACAACCCGCACCCCGTGCCGGGCGGCCTCGGCGGCACAGTCCAGGACGGCGCTGAGCTGCGGTACGCCCGTGCCCGCCACCAGCCGCGTCGTGCACACCCCGCCCGGCCCGATGCCGACCTTGACGATGTCGGCACCGGCCTCGGCGAGATCGCGGGTGCCGGCCCGGGTGGCGACGTTGCCCGCCATCAGCGCCAGCGCGGGATAGCGACCGCGCAGTTCGGCGACGGATTCCAGGACCTGGTCGCTGTGGCCGTGCGCGACATCGACCACCAGCAGGTCGGCCCCGCCCTCGACCAGCCGTGCGGACCGCTCCCGCCAGTCCCCGGTCACCCCGACGGCGGCACCCGCCGCCAGCCGTCCCATGGCGTCCAGCGTCGCGCCCGCCGCCCGCTCCTGTGCGGTCGGCTCACGGGCCTTGACCGCCTGGAGCTGGTCCGCCTGCTGGTCGACGGTCTGCATCCGGTGCAGCACGCCCAGCCCGCCGTTGAGGGCCATGCCCACGGCCATACGGTCACCCGTGCACCACTGCGTGTTGGCGGACAGGACGGGGATGCGCAGCCGCAGGCCGGGCAGCAGCTCGGTGCTCAGGTCGGCATGGCGGCGGCTGCGCAGCGCGGTGCGCTGCGGCACGAGCAGAACATCGTCGAAGCTGAGCCCGGTCCGCAGCTCTTCGGTGACATGCATCTGGTGTTGCGGTCCTCTCTGCCCCGTGCGCCGAAGTCAACGGGCGCCGGTCACTGGGCGGCTGGCGGCTGGAGTGTGAGGAACTCCGCTCGTACGGCGGGGTCGTCGAACGCGCCCCGCCAGGCGACCGTGGTCATCGTGGCTGGGCTGCGGATGCCCCGCATGGCCATGCACAGGTGCTCGCCGCGGCACAGCACGGCGACGTCCGCGGAGGCGGTGAGCTTGGCCACCGCGTCGGCGATGTCGGAGGTCAGCCGCTCCTGCAACTGCAGTCGGTGGGCGTGCTGGTGGACGATCCGGGCGAACTTGCTGAGCCCCAGCACCTGCCCCTGCGGCCGGTACCCGATGGTGACCCGGCAGGAGAACGGCAGCAGATGGTGTTCGCACAGGGACCAGACGTCGATCCCGGAGACCGCGACGGTCTCACTGCTGGCCGACTCGAAGACGGTCTCCAGCGTGCCCGGCTCGTACTCGGTGAACTCCCGCCACCAGCGTGCCCAGCGTGCCGGTGTCCCCAGGAGTCCTTCGCGCTGCGGGTCCTCACCGAGCTCCAGCAGCAGCTCCCTGGCGATGCGCTCCAGGGGGTCCGGCTGAGGCCGGCCGGTGTGCCCGGCTCGGAACGGTGTCGAAGTGTTGAAGTCGCGGCCCATTCATACCCCCCGCTGGTTTCCCCACAGCGTCACGTGCAGCCTCCCGGTCAGATTCCATTGACGGGCCACGACCGGATCAGCGAGGACCCGCAGCCCCTCGGCGATCTCCTCCGGCGACTGGCCGCGCGGCATGATCCAGATGTTGTCCAGTGCGTACGCCCGGACCAGCTCCTCGACCTCGACGAGGTCACCCGGCCCGGCGCACACGAACTTGAAGCAGGTGCCCGGCAACGCGTTGAAGGCGGTGAGCGTGCCCGGCACGAGCCGCCGGCGCCCGGCGACCCCGGAGTGGGCGAGCTTGGGCGACACGTTGAACCGCACTCCGGCGGCGACCAGTTCCGGCAGGGGCGCGACGGTCCCGTTGGTCTCGATCTCCACCTCACGGCCGTCCGCGCGTACCGCCTGGATGACGGGCAGCAGCCGCTCCTGCTGGCTCAGCGGCTCACCGCCGGAGACGACCACGAGACCGGTACCGAGCGCGGTCAGCCGCTCGGTGACGTCCTCGACGGCCATCGGATGCAGCTCGTCAGCCGGCTGGTGCGCGACACCGGACTCCGAACTGCCGGTCCAGTCCCATGTGTACGGCGTGTCGCACCACGTGCAGGTCAGGTTGCAGCCGCCGAGGCGGAGGAACGCACACGACCGGCCTGTGGACGGACCCTCACCCTGGACGGACTCAGGTGGGGCCGAAGATTTCGTTGACGACGAGCTTCGGCCTGTCCATGTGCCCCACCTCCTCGTAGCTACGCGGCGGGCCGGTAGGTGGCCCAGGTCTTGGGTGTCTCGGACACCCGGACCGCGGTCATTTCCGGAAAATCCTCGCACCATTTCTCGTGCACCCAGCGGGCGAGGTTCTCCGCGGAGGGATTGCGCTCCCGCAGGACGTCGTTCAGGTGACGGTGGTCCAGGACCTCGTCGATCCACTTCTTCAGCGAGTCCAGTTCCCGGTAGTCCCGAACGAACCCCGCTTGGTTCACCGACTCGTCCGCGCAGGAAAGTTCCACGACCAGCACGTAGTTGTGCCCGTGCAGCCGGGTGCACGGATGGTCCGGCGGCAGGTGCGCCAATTGGTGGCTGGCCGAGAAATGGAACTCCTTGGTGATAGACAGCATTCGCTACTCCTTTTCACCCGGGGTTGCCTGCAAGAATGACCGGCCCAGGAGCTCGGCGGTGGCGTGGCATGCGAGGTGTCGGGACGCGGCTGGAAAAGGCGTGGCTCCAAGATTTAACCGGTGCGGCCTCCTCCTGTACAGCGCGGGGGAATGAACATCCGCCCGCCTGAAAGGAAAGTTGCGCGATCGTGTATCCGGAAGGAAGATTCACCCGGATCTGCCGGAGGAATCGGGAAGGAGACCCGGGTGGCGAGCGAACCGTCCGGCGCCGATGTGTGGACGAGTGAGGACGGCGACGACGTCGTGTGCCTGCGCCGCTGGCGGGGCACCTGGGCGAAGGATGATCCGCACGCCAACTTCAAGTCGGACGTCGTCGGGTACGGTCTGCTCGACCCGCTGCACACCCTGCGCGGCATGTCCCGCAATCTGGACATCCCGGTGGGGGCCATCGCCCGGTACGTCCTGGCGCGGTGGGCCACCGGCGGCAGCGGAGGCCTGCTCGAGATAGGTCCGGTGATGATCCACCGGCTGTGGGAGCCCGTCGACCGGGCCGAGAGCGCCGGCACCGACGAGGCCCGGCTCGCCGCGTACGACCAGCTCCGGCAGATGCTGTCCTGGCTGAAACTGCCGCTCGACAACCCGGAGATCTATCCGCCGCAGGCGGAGGACCGGGCCGCGGACGGCACGGCGGCGGACGGCACGGCGGCGGACGGCACGGCGGCGGACGGCAAGCCGGCGGGCTGACGCCCCCTCTGCCCCGGTCCGCCGTGCCGCAGGGCCGTCCTGGCGCCGCCGTTCAACACCGTTCAACCGAAGGTGTTCCACACTCGAACATCGCATCCCCGCCCGCTTCACCCCCCAAGAGCCCACCGGAGGCGGATTTCCGTGCATCAGTCAAGCCCTTACGACCACGTCGTCTTGGTGTCTGTCGATACACTTCGCAGTGACGCGATGTCCGCGCATCCGAAACCGCTCTGGCCGCACACCTACCGGAATATCCGCCCGGTGCGCACCTCGGTGCTCGACACTCTGGCTTCCCGCGGGGCGTACTTCCCGAACATGATCAGCGCCGCGCCCTACACGGCGGCTTCGCATGGCGCGATATTCACTGGTCAGTATCCGCTCCACAATGGGCTTCACGAATTCTACAACGGCTCACTGAGGGCCCCTTCGATATTCACGTACGGGCGGCGCGACGGGCGTCGTACCGTGATGAAGGTCGACTTTCCCATCATTTTGGGGAAGGAACTCGGATTCACCCGGGACATCGACACCTACCTCGTCGAGGAGGACGACGCCTTCGTCGAAGCGGTGGCGGCCGCGGACCGCAGCGTCGCCCTGGCGCACTTCGGCAGTGTCCATGTGCCGTACGGATTCCACAACCTCACGCTGGGCGGCGACGCCTACCGCGAGAAGGTGGCCGAGCTGGAGGCCGAACTCCCCGACGAGCTGCCGTTCGTCGACCGCTTGGTGGAGACGTACCGCGATGCCGAGGACGCGGACCTGCTGATGCGCTACAAGCGTGCCACCACGTATCTGCACCAGCAGGGGGCGTACGACCGGCTCTTCCAGCTGTACCTCGACGGCGTCGCGCACTTCCAGGCCACCCGGCTGAGCGCCTTCCTGGACCGGCTCACCGAACGGGTCACCGCCACCGGCAAGCGGATGCTGCTGGTCCTCTTCGCCGACCACGGCGAGGAGTTCGACGAGCAGACCAACGGGCACTTCAACTCGATGTCCGAAGGGGTACTGCGCGTCCCACTGATCATCGTCGGCGACGGAATACCGCCGGGCACGTACGAACACCGCATCCGTACCGTCGACATCGCCCCCACCGCGCTGGACCTCGCTGCCATCCCCGCCCCCGCCCTCAAGAACTTCGACGGCCGTTCCCTTGCCTCCGTGGTACGCGGCACGGAACCCCTTGACGGGGACGCGTCCGCCGTCGCCGAGTCCTACAACGTCGAGCTGAACGACTTCATCGCCTTCCAGGAACGGCAGCTCAACGGCCGGACCCCGGGCCCGCTGCCGCACTTCCTGGTCGGGCACGCCGCCTATCTGGGCGACCGCAGGGTGGTGCGGATGACGCGGCACTATTCCGACTCGCTCCAGCGGGCCACCCCCTGTGACCGCGTCCAGGTCGAACGGTTCGGCGCCGACGGCGTGCCCAGGCCCGACCCGGACGACGACGGCGCGGATCTGCTGGCCCTGCTCGACGACTACCGCACCGCCCTGCGAGAGCCCGAGCCGACCACAGTGACCGACGACATACGTGGTCAGCTCCGCTCCCTCGGCTACTCGGTCTGAGGCCCCGGCATGGACACCGCGTCCCGCACCGGGCCGGACCACCCCAGCACGCTCGGCGGCCCCGGCTGGACGGCCCGCCCCGGCAGCCATGCCGCGGAGGTCGCCGCGGGCCGGACCTGGGCGCGCTGCGGCTACCGCTCGGAGACCGACCCGCTGCGATCCGTGCTCCTCGCCCGGCCGCCCGACAGCACGGGCGCCGTGACCGACGCCCGCGCGCAGCTGATGACGCACCGGGTCGACCTCGGGCGGCTCCGCGCGCAGACGGACGCCGTGGCCGAGGCGTTCCGGGCCGAGGGCGTCGCTGTCCATGTGGCGCACCCGCCACCGGACGCCCCGCCCAACGTGATCTTCCTGCGCGATCTGTTCCTGGTCACCCCGGAAGGGGCCGTGCTGGGGCGGACCGCGTCGGCGCAGCGGGCCGGCGAGGAACGTCACGCGGCGCTCGCGCTGGCGCAGGCGGGCGTCCCGATCGTGCACACCGTCCGTGGCACCGCATCGTTCGAGGGGGCCGACGCCCTGTGGATCGACAGCGAAACGGTCCTGGTGAGCACCGGTTTCCGCACCGACGCGGCCGGGGTCGCCGCGCTGCGCCACGTCCTGGGCGAGCAGGGGGTGACGGTTCTGCCGATACCGCTCGGCCCAGGCGTGCAGCATCTGCTCGGTTCGCTGGTACCCGTCGGTCCTCGGCAGGCGGTCCTCCACTCGGCCGCCGCGACCGACGAACTGCGCGCCGCCCTGCGGGCCCGGGACTACGAGCTGATCGAATTCGAGCCCGACGACGAGGTGGTGCACGCCCGCAGCCTCAACTTCGTCACGCTCGCCCCCGGACGGGTCCTCATGCCGGACGGCTGCCCGCGCACCCGGCGGCGGCTGGAGAAAGCCGGCATCCGGACACGCGTCGTGGACGTCGGCGAGTACGTCCGGGCAGCCGGCGCACTCGGTTGTCTCACCGGTGTCCTGCACCGCTCGCCCGACACCCCGTCAGTCGGGCCGTCCCACGGCGGCAGGGCGGCGAACCCCTCGGATCGATAGACTCCGGCCCCTGCGACGCGTCCCGTCGACCGGGCGTCACTGTAGGCACCGCCGATACAGGTGTGCCGGGGGAACCTCTGCTTTCCCACGCCCGACCCGAACCCTTGAGAGGATCATCAGTGCTGGTCAGTGTCATTATCCCGACCTACAATCGCCCCGAGCGCCTCGCCGTTGCGTTGCAGAGCGTACAGACCCTGGACTTCGACGGTCAGTTAGAGGTGATCGTCGTCAACGACCACGGTGCTCCTGTCGACGACGTGGTCGAGGCCGCCGGCCGGTCCCTGAACGTGCGCCTCATCAACCAGCCGGCGCAGGGCGGCCCGTCGGCGGCCCGCAACGCCGGGCTCGAGGTGGCCGAGGGCGAGTACGTGGCGTTCCTCGACGATGACGACGTCTTCAGTCCGCAGCACCTGACCGGCACCTTGCCGCTGTTGCGGAACGGCGCCGACCTGGTCTACGTCAACATCAACATCGCGCGGACCCGGGTCACCGGTACGACGATCGACGAGGCCGAGGTGTTCGTCCGGCTGGACTTCCCCTTCGACCGCGGGCTGCTCGACGTCACCAACCATTTCGCGCCGTCCGCGGTGGTGTGCCGTTCTCCCCGCGCGGCCGGGGCGTTCTTCGACACGGCGCTTCCCGTCGAGGAGGACTGGGAGTTCTTCCTGCGACTGGTGCACGGGCACAAGTACCGGGTGACGCATCAGCCGGAGGTCGCCATCGCCCTGCACCGGATCCCCAACGTCGAGAGCCTGACGACCCCGACCTCCGACGACGCCACGGCCCTGAAGGTCTACGAGGACAACTGGCACCTGATCTGCGAGCGGTGGCCCGCCACCAGTGAGCGTGCGCGGCACGTGCGCCAGTTCATGCCGGTCATGTACCAGATGGCATACGCCTCGTTCGAGACGGGCACGCCCCTGGACCACCACTACTACGAGCGGACGCTCCGGGTCCTCTACCACGCGCTCGGCGACCCCCTGCCGTCCCCCGAGCGAGTCGAGGAGCAGCTGCGCGCTGCCCTGAACGGCCGCTGACACGGGTCGGGGCCCCGCCTGCGCCTGCGGGCGCGGCACACACTCCGCGTTCCGCACCCGCAGGCGGGGGTCACACGCGGCTGCGCCCGCGATAGACGGCGTCCAGGATGCTGTGGTCGACGACCTTGTCCGCATCCGGGAGGTTCTTCACGCCCGCGGCGCGCAGTCCTGCGTACATGGGTCCGCGCAGCCGCTCGGTGTCCAGTCGGAAGATGCCCTTCTTGCGGGTCATCGCATTCTCCATGAATGAGGTCTGGATCTCATTCCCACGTATCTGCTCCGTAAGGTCGAGGCCGAGATCGGCGCCGTACTTCTCGACCACGAGGTGCGCGGCACGCTCCGGATTCTTGGCGTTGTCCTGCCAGCCGCGGATGGTGGCGCGCATGAACCGCTCCATCACCGTCCTGTGCTGCTTCAGGAATGTCTCCGTGCAGTACACGATGGTCGCATACGCGGGCAGCCCGAGCGATTCGTAGGTCACCGACAAGAAGTCCCTGCCGGGTTTCATCTTGTACTTGGTCTCCAGCGTGACCGGCTGGCTGGTGACATAGCCGGTGAACGCTTTCCCCTTCTTCTTCAGAAGGGGGTCCACGGTAGATCCGGCCGGGATGAATTCGTAGTCTTTCTTCAGTCCCGCCAGCTCGAAAATCGCGTTGATCTGCGGTTTGGCTCCCACCTGGCCCAGGATTTTTGCTCCGCTGAGGTCCCGGGGGTGCCGCACCGGGTCCGAGGCCAGGGAGATCAGTCCGCCCGGGTTGGTCTGCAGCCCGGCCCCCACCATGACGAAGTCATTTCCCTGGGCGACGGCTCCCAGCAGGATCTGCATGTTGGCGTGCACGCCGATGTCGGCTTGCCCGCTGGCCAGCAGGGAGGTGGTGTCCGGTGCGTTCGGTCCGCCCGCCTGGAATTCGACGCTGAGGTTTTCCTCCGCGTAGTAGCCGGCCGAGTCCGCGTACCAGAACCCGGCGAACTCGATGTCCTTGAGCCAGCCGAGCGCCACGCGCACCCGGCCCGTCGACGAGGAGGCCTGCGCACTGCCCGTGTTACTGCACCCGGCGAGCAGACCGCCCCCGAGAGCGGCGGCCCCCGTCGCACCGGCCGCTTTCAGCAGACGCCTGCGGGACAGGGCGGACACGGACTCGTGCGGCTGCGGACGAGGGGATGGGGACGCGGACATGTCGGACGGTCCTTTCGAATGGACGGAACGGAAAAGAAGACGGAAGGCGGAAAGACCGAGGAGAAGAGGTCAGCGGAACCGGGCGGCGTAGCGGCGCTCCACACCGCGCGCGGCCACGAAACACCCGACGGACACCACCGTGGCGATCAGAGCGCCACCCCAGGCGCGCTGCGGCGCCACGAAGATCGTCGCGTCGGCGAAGAGCGTCCCCAGGCCTTCCCGGCCGAGCAGATACTCCGCCAGCATCACAGCGAGCACCGCCGACGGGGCCGTCAGCCGCAGCGCGACGAGGAAGTGCGGAACCGCGTGCGGCAGCAGAAGCCTGCGCAGCACCGTCAGACGGGACGCCCCCAGGACGGTGAACACGTCGGTCATCGCCGCCGGCGCCGAACGCAGCCCCGACAGCACCATCACAAAGGCCGGGAACAACGAGACCAGGGTGGTGACCGTCGTCACCGCAGCCGCCCCGTACCCCGTCACCACGGCGATCACCGGGATCATCGCCACCACAGGAACCGCTCGCATGATCATCACCAGCGGCGTCAGGAGCCCCAGCAGCACCCGTGAGGACCAGACCGCGACGGCACAGCACACCCCCAGTGCCATACCGAGAACCAGGCCGACGGCCGAGTTCAGCAGGGTGTGCCCCAGGGGGCCCGCGTAGGCGGACGGGTTCCGGACGATGTCGGACACCACGGCGTACGGGGCGGGCACCACGATGGCGTTGAGGTGCCGGGCGCGTACCCACAACTCCCAGGCGAGCACCAGGGCGAGCACCGTCCAGTTCCGGGTGAGCACCGCACCCAGCGCCGCCAGGACGCGCCGCCAGGACGCGCCGGGCGCGCTCATTGAAACCTCCAGGCCATCGAGGAGCGCAGTGCCCCCGTCACCGCGTAGGACGCCATTGCCAGCAGGCCGGCGGCCGTTCCCGCCGCCCACAGCAACAGCGTCTGGTCGTTCTGCATGGCGCTGACCAGCAGTGTTCCCAGCCCGCGCGGCGCACCGAACCATTCGCCGACGATTGCGCCGAGCACGGCCGCCGGAGCCGCCTGGGTGAGGCCGTCGAGCGCCGTCGGCACCGACGCGGGCAGTCGCAGCCGCACCAGCGTGGTGATCCGGGGCGCGCCGAGGGCTGTCAGCACGTCCCGGTGCGCCGCGCTCGCCGCCTCCAGACCTGAGGTCATGGAGACGAACATGACGAACCCCACCGCCAGCGCCGCGATCAGGGCCGAGCTGCCCTCACGGCCCACGGCGGCGATCAGCAGAGGGCCGAGCGCGATCAGCGGCACGGCATTGATGACCGCGGCCAGCCGGTCCAGGCCCGGTTGCAGCACGGGCAGCAGCACTCCGAGCACCGCGACGGCGACCGCTGTGAGCGTGCCGGTCAGCAACCCGGTCCCCGCCTCGCCCGCCGTGGCGCTCAGCGACCTGCCCAGCAGGGTACGCATGACCGGATCGCGCAGGATGCCGAACACCTGGCTGAGCGGCGGCCAGTCGCTGCCGAAGAGCTCCAGCCGTCCGACAGCCTCCATCACGCCGACCGACAGCACGGCACCCGCCGTCACCAGCATCCCCGTCCGGATGCGTCCGGCCCGCTCGGCCCTCACCAGCCGTGCCTTCGCGGCAGTCGGCGGCCCGGTTCGGCGGGGCGGCTCTCGTCGGCGGCCGCAGGGCCGCCGAGGTCGCCGTCGAGCAGTGCCGTGAGCCAGTCGACCCGCTCGTGAAAATCGTGCTCCCGCGTCAGCTGACTGCCGCGCGGGCGCCGCAGGCGGACCTGCTCCGTATGCCGCACGCGGCCCGGTCGACCAGTCAGCACCACCACTCGGTCGGCGAGCAGCACGGCCTCTTCCACATCATGGGTCACCAGGAGGGTGGTGATGCGCTGCTCCGACCAGATGCGCGCGAGCTCGAAGTTGAGGCGGCGCCGTGTCACCACGTCCAGCGCTCCGAACGGCTCGTCGAGAAGCAGCACTTCGGGATTCAGGGCGAGGGCCCGCGCGATGGCGACCCGCTGGCACATCCCTCCCGACAGCTGGCGGGGGCGTGCCTCGGCGAAGTCCGTCAGCCCGGTCAGCCGGAGCAGCTCGCTGACCCTGTCTCGGTCGACCGGGCGGCCCGCAGCCCTGAAGGGCAGGGCGACGTTCCCGGCGACGCTCTCCCAGGGAAGCAGTGCGTGGTGCTGAAAGGCCACGCCCAGCCGGTGCTCCGCGACCAGGGCCGCCGGTGGACGCCCGTGCACGCGGACCCGGCCCGCGGTGGGCTCTTCGAGTCCGGCGAGCAGCCGCAGCACGGTGGACTTCCCGCAGCCGGAGGGACCGAGCAGACTGACGAACTCGCCCTTGCGGACGGTGAGATCGACACCGTCGAGCGCCACCGTGGTACGCCGACGTGACGAGAAGTGCTTGACGACTCCGCTCAGCTCCATCGCCGCCGGCGCGGCAGCGTCTCCCGGCCCGGGCCCCGTGTCGCCGCCGGAACCCGGAACACCCTCCTTCTCCCCGGCGGCGGTGCCGTCCCCGGTGTCGGAGACAGTCGGCGGCATCGAGGCAGGGGTGGACTCGCCCATCGCATCACTCCCAGATCAGTCGGCAGCCGAGGTGCCGGTCGGTGCGGTCGGAGGTGGAAACGGCTCTGTCACCGGCTCCCTCCCATCCGCCGTGGAGGCAGAGAGCGGGGCTCCGTGAACATGCGGGCAGCTCCGTCGCACGCCACCCGGTTCGCTGTCCTCACTCGTCCTGCCGAGCACGGACTGATCGGCGACTCCATGACCCTGTGAACCTGAGGATTCATGCAGAGGATTGCCCGGCTGCCGCGGGCCGTTCCCGACGGAGAGTAATGCAGGGATTCCGTTCGCGACCATGGTGTTCAATCATTTCTCCGCGGTCCTGCCCCGGGTGCGGTGCGCGGCGTCGACGTAGCGTTCGTGCGCAGCTCACGGGCGTGTTTAGAATGCGCCTTCCCTTCCCCGGCCGGCGCGGGTCGGCACCGTGAGGCCTCGACGCCGACCACACAGGAAGCAGGAAGAGTGAACGAAATGAGTCAGTCGCTCGAGCCCGCCCACTTAGAGGAGCGCAAACGGACCCGGCCTGCCTGGGCGGTGCTCGCGGTGGTCTGTGGGGGGCAGTTCCTCGTCGTGCTCGACGTGTCGGTCGTCAATGTGGCACTGCCGTCCATGCGCACCGACCTGGGCCTCGGTGAGACCGAACTCCAGTGGGTCGTCAGCGCCTACACGCTCACCTTTGCCGGATTCCTGCTGCTCGGCGGCAGGCTCGCCGATCTCTTCGGCCGCGAACGCACCTTCCTCACCGGCCTCGGCCTGTTCACGGCGGCCAGCCTCGTCGGCGGCCTGGCTCAGGAACCCTGGATGCTGGTCACCGCCCGCGCCGTACAGGGCCTCGGCTCCGCGGTGCTGGCACCGACCACCTTGTCGATCATCACCACGACCTTCCCCGAGGGCCCTGAACGCACCCAGGCCATCGGCATCTGGACCGCGGTCGGCGCCGGAGGCGGGGCCACGGGCGGCCTGATCGGCGGTGTGCTCACCAGCGTCCTGTCCTGGCACTGGGTGCTGCTGGTGAACGTCCCGATCGGGGCGCTGCTCCTGGTGAGCGCCGCGCTCTGTCTCCCGTTGCGCCGCGACGAACTCGCCCGGCGGCTGGACCTGTCCGGCGCCGTGCTGGTCACCGCGGGCGTGGCCGCGCTCGCGTACGGCATCGCGCAGAGCACACCGCACGGCTGGGCGTCCTGGCAGGCACTGCTGCCGGTCGCCGGCAGCCTGGCCGCCCTCGCGCTCTTCGTCCTGGTCGAGTCGCGGACCGCCGAGCCCCTGATCCCGCTGCGGCTCTTCCGGATCCGCTCGGTGTCCGTCGCGAACACGGTCCTGCTCACCGCCGGCGCGGCAACTCTCCCTGTGTGGTACTTCCTCACCCTCTACATGCAGAACCTGCTCCACTACAGCCCCGTACAAACCGGACTCTGTTTTCTCCCGCAAACCGTGTCGGTCGTGCTCAGCTCCACACTGTCGCCACGGCTGATGAAGCACGTGGACGCCCGCCTGATCGGCGCGGCGGGCGGGCTGCTCGCGGCCGGCGGCATGGTCTGGCAGAGCACACTCACCGTTCACGGCACCTTCCTGGGCACGATTCTCGGCCCCGGCATCCTGACCATGACCGGCGCGGGACTGCTGATGACGCCCATCACCGCGGCGGCCACCTCCAGGGTGCCGGCGCCCGAGCAGGGTGCTGTCTCCGGAGTACTCAACACATCCAGCCAGTTGGGCGGCGCGCTTGGCCTGACCGTCCTCACGGCGGCGGCGTCCGGCCGGATCTCTTCGCATGCGCAATCAGGCGTCATCGCCCCGGAAGAGCTCACCGCGGGCTACTCGCTGGCCTTCCTGACCGGCTCGGCGTTCCTCCTCGCCGGCGTGCTGCTGACCGCTCTGCTGCCGAAGCCGGTCCTGCGGGAGGAATGACCCCGCAGCCGGCCATGCGTGCGGCGGACAGGAGCCGACGAGGCTGCGGTGGCGCCGAGTCGAGACCGCGGACGGTTCCTCGACGGCACCGGAGCCTCCGGCGTTGCGGGCGTCACCCGACCAGTGACCACGATGCAGGGCTCACTGGCTCGTCCGGCTCCGGCGAGGTCGTCAGCGCCGTGAGCCGGCGGCGGTCGTACGGGGAGAAGCGGCGGTCCAGACGCTCCTGCAGACGTGCTCTGGCGTCGTCACAGCGACCTGCCGACACCAGCGCGTACAGCAGGGTCTCCTCGACCACCTCGTGCTGTGCGGCGCTGCCGCCGACAGTGGGGAGCTTGGGCAGGATGTGTTCCAGCTGCCCGGCCGCCTCTGCCCATGTCCCCTCCACGACGTGCCCGAACGCCTCGCACAGCGGCGCGATGACCTCCCGCTGCACCGGGTCGGCGTCCAAGGCGTGGCACTGCAGCCGCCGCAGCCCCGGAAGGTCGCCCGCGGCGGTGAGGGCGACCGCCGCGTGCAGGGCGGTGAAGGCGGTGACCGGGTGCTCCAAGGCGTCCGCGGCGACCGCGTTCATCACGTCGGCGATCGGCATCCGGCCCTGCCAGGACCCGGTCAGCCACGCCCGCCACAGCAGGGAACCGGAATCGACCAGCGCACGGACTCCCTTGACCTTCGCGGGAGCCAGCTGGGCCGTCCACCTGCGGCGCACGGCCACGGCGTCGTCGAGGGCCAACTCGTGCAGAGCCGCGTGCCAGGAGAAGTGGGCGCGGTGTGTGACCCCGCGCCCGTGGCTGCCGAGCCACTCGTCGAGCCGTGCCCGTCCCGTCCGGTGGTCACCGCGTTCGTAGTACACATGCGCCAGCGCGTGCATGGCGTGACCCGAGTGGGGTTCCGCGGCCAGCGCCTGCTCGGCCAGCGCACCGGCCTCGTCGTAACTGCCCTCCTCCTGCCGTACGAAGGCAAGCAGGGACGTGTGGAACCAGTGCCCCCGGTGGGCCGGCGCGGTCTGCTCGACCAGCCGCACCGCCGCGCCGCCGTGGGCGTCGTGCAGTCCGGCGAAGGAGATGGTCGGGACCGCGGCCGCGAGTGCCAGCCGATCACCGGGATACTCGCCGAGGTACCGCAGCAGGGCCTCGTCGGCTTCGGCGGCTGTGCCCCGGACCCGCCGGGCCACCATCTCCACGAAGGCGCGCTCGCGTTCGTCGGCCCGCTCGCGCGCGCATCTGCGGGCATCCGCCAGCGCACGATGGATGTCGACGTCGGCACCGCTCTCGTATCCGATCAGAGCAAGGGCGGCGTGGCCCGCGGCGAAGCCCGGATCGAGGGCCGTGGCTCGGCGGAACGCCCTCTCGGCCCCGGCCTGCACCTTCAGCACGCGATCCGTCCCTGAGCGGTACGCGGCCGCGGCGGCGGAGTGAGTACTGAGCGCGAGCCCGCCGCCGTCCGAGGGCCGCCGGATCACGCGCCGGACCGACGCGGCCGCGGCGCGGCGGACGGCCGGCAGGGCGAGCACTCCTTCGGCCACCGCCGCGGCCTGGACACGGATCTCCGGAATCGCGGTGGTCTCCCACAGCTCACCCCGGCGCGGCGCACCCAGCGTCCACACAGGGTGGCGCGTGCTCCCGGACCGGTCGCGCAACCGCCCGTCCACGGTGGACACGCCCATGCCGAGGGGACCCGGCACCGCAACGCCATGCCCCTGAAGGTTCCGCCACAGCGGATCGGGTGAGTCCGTCAGGAGCAGGCCCGGGCCCGTGCAGTCGACCACCCAGCCGGCACCGAGTTCGTGGCCGTCGCCGAGGACGACGGCCCACCTGTCCGGCGTGAGCGCCCGAGCGCCGACGACCTCTCCCCGCCTCGTACGCAGCCGCCGCGTTCGGCGCATCCGGGCCACGGCCTCGGCGGTCACCGGCGGCATGCGGTGACGGTGCACGTTCCACAAGGCGGCGTCCTGTTCGAGGAACTCCACGCGCTCGTCGAGGGACAGGGACGCCCACAGCTCCGCCGTGTGCCGGCGCAGGCCGTCCATCGCGGGGCGCCAGTCGCCCTGGGCACGCAGAACCCGGCTCAGGTGCCGGCGCACCACAGCGCGCACCACGGGCAGTGGCTGCCCCGGGCGCAGATCGCCGCATGCCTCGGGGAGCAGGTGCGTCACCATGTGCGCCCGGGGCAGCAGCCCGTTGCGGGACACGGCGTGAACCGTACGGCCGGGCCGCTCCAGCCTCAGGGCCACGTCCACAGCTGTCAGTCCGGTGCCGACGAGGAGCACGTCGTCCGTACATCCGGGTGCGGCCAAGGCGTCCAGAGCACCGGGCGCCCACGGATCCGCGATGAAGCGGTCGCTCTTGCGCAGGGCAGTGGGCAACCTGGCGGAGGAAGGAGACGTCGGGCCGTTGGCCAGCACCACCCCGTCAGCGTCGACGGCCGTGCCGTCGGCCATCTCGAGTCGGGCGGCCGCGCCGGTCCCGCCGCCGAAACGGCAGCCGGTGACCCGGGTACGCAGCCGGCGGACTTTCACGGTGCCGTGTGCCGCGATGATGGACTGACCGAGGGTGTCCGCGAGGTAGGCGCCGTAGCGGTACCGCGAGACGAAGTCGGCAGCGGTGACGGTGGGTTCTCCGTGGCGACAGAGCCAGCGCACGAAGTGGCCGGGATCATCCGGGTAACAGCTCATGTCTCCGGCACGCACATTCAGCAGGTGCCGAGGATCACGGCTGGCATACGCCCTGCCCCGCCCGGCCTCCGGCGCCGGGTCGATCAGCAGGACCTCCAGCGGGATCCGCCTGCGCACGGCGGTCTCGCACAGCTGGATGGCGACCAGTGTTCCGGCCGCACCCAGACCCACAACCGCCACGGATCCCCGCGGCGCGGACGTGGATGGCGTCATGCTGCCTCCTGTCGGTACGACGAGTTGGCCGGGCCGACGCCGGGCACTGATCGCGTGGGCGCCGTGCTTGACGAGAAGTCGGGGCTGGGCGGCGGGTACGGCCCGGTCCGCAACGCACGGGCTATGCATGCACCAGCACGCCGTAGTTCACCATTTTCATGAACTACCGGCAAGCACCGGGGTATTCACGTTCCCGCAGCCATTTCGTCGGGGCGGGTGGCTGTGAGAATCTTTCCGAATGCGGATCTCGGCAAGGACGGATTACGCGGTGCGTGCGATGGCGGAGCTTGCAGCTGCCGCCGGCACGCCTCTCACGGCCGAGCAGGTGTCGGCTCGTCAGGACATCCCGCAGCGTTTTCTCTTCGAGGTCTTGCGGGAGTTGAGGATGGCCCATCTGGTGTCCAGCGTGCGCGGCCCCGGCGGCGGATACGTGCTGGCCGCGGCGGCCGAGGACATCAGCCTTGCGGCAGTGATCCGGGCAGTGGACGGCCCCCTGGCCAAGGTGCGGGACCTGAGTCTGAGCGGGCTGGAGTACCCGGGCCCCGCCGCGGCGCTCCCGGACGTGTGGCGGGCCGTGCGGGCCAGCCTGCGCCAAGTGCTCGAGACCACCACGTGCGCCGACCTCGCCCGTGGAGAACTGCCGGAGCTCGTACGGCACCGGGCGCAGGAGTACGCCGCCGAGGGACCCCGTACCGGATGGTGAGTCACTGCGGCTCCCGGCGCCTCTGTGAGGCCGGCCCCTTTTGAGCTGCGGTCAGGACACGCCGATTCCGGTTTCCACGCCGTCCAGGGCGTGACCGCACGGGCAGGAACGCCGGCGGGAAAGTCTCTTCACGGCGCTGAACAGCACCGGGCGCAGCCGGTCGATGTTGTCCGAGAAGACGCGCAATACCTCGTCCTGAGTGACGCCCTCACCGGCCTCCACACCCGCGTCCAGATCGGTGACCAGCGCGATCGAGGTGTAGCAGATGCCCAGTTCGCGTGCCAGCGATGCCTCCGGCTGGCCGGTCATGCCGACGATCGACCCGCCGGCGGCGGAGTACCAGCGCGATTCGGCGCGTGTGGAGAAGCGAGGTCCCTGGATGACCACCAGCGTGCCGTCCTCGCGCGGTTCCCAGCCCTCCGCACGGGCTGCCGCCAGCGTCGTCTCCCGGCCCACCGGGCAGTACGGGTCGGCCATCGGAACGTGCACCACTCGCGGAACAGCACCGTCGGAGCGCCGACGGCCGTCGTAGAAGGTGTGTTCCCGGCCGTGCGTTCGGTCCACGACCTGGTCGGGGATGACGAGGGTGCCCGGCCCGAGCTCCGGACGCAGACCGCCCACGGCGCAGGGCGCGAGTATCTGGCGCACGCCGACGGAGTGCAGTGCCCACAGGTTGGCGCGGTAGTTGATGCGGTGCGGGGGAACGCAGTGGGTACGGCCGTGCCGCGGCAGGAAGGCGACGGTCCGCCCCGAGTACTCGCCGATGAGCAGCGCGTCACTGGGCGGACCATAGGGTGTCTCGACCATCACCTCGGTGACGTCGGCGAGGAAGGAATACAAGCCTGAGCCGCCGATGACGCCGATCCCGGCGTCGGGCAGATCGGTCATTCTCGCTCCTGTCGGCAGGGGGCCGTGGGCAGGGAAGACAGGTGCCGGGGCGGTCGCGAAGCGACGTGGTCCTTGTCCGGGGGCATCCGGTTCGACGTGCCGGCGCCGAGCGCCCGCGGGCCCGCCTCGGGCACGTGGTCCGCAAGCGCGGGGCGCCGTCTGTGCTCCCC
This sequence comes from Streptomyces sp. NPDC086519, assembly GCF_040686075.1. Lineage (NCBI taxonomy): Bacteria > Bacillati > Actinomycetota > Actinomycetes > Kitasatosporales > Streptomycetaceae > Streptomyces > Streptomyces sp. NPDC086519. The sequence continues at coordinate 75,280 of NZ_JBFBJL010000004.1, read as the reverse complement.
CTGTCCGGCGCGGCCGCACTGCGCCCCCGGGCCGGCCCCTGGCCGTCCCGGGGGTTTCTCGTCCGCCCGTTCGCCGGCGGTGCCGAAACCGCCGATTGCGGGCCGTTGGCCTGTGGTCATGCGCTCCTCGGTCAGATCCAGTGGGCGGGGTCGACGTAACCGAGGCGGTCGGCCACGTGCAGGGTCGCCTTGTCCAGCGCCCGCCCGATCAGGTCGGCCCGCGTCTGCCACCGGCCTGCGCGGGGCCGCGCGGTGGCGACCACGGGGGCGATGCCGTGGTGGACGGCGTGCCGGAAGGCACCGCGGAGCGGGATACCGAGCCAGCGGCTCAACCGCTCGAAGGACGCGATGCGGCGTTCGGACCCGCCGATGAAGTCCTCGAAGCGCAGGGTCAGGCTCTCCGTCCGGCCGGATTCGAGGTCGTCCAGCACTGCCTGATGGCTGCTGCGCCATTGGAAGGCGCAGACGTTCAGCAGCGGAGCGTCGGTGAACTCCTGCCAGCCGGGAGGCAGATCGAACTTCCACCACCACCGGTTGTCCTCGCACCGCTCCACGTAGGTGCCGATCGCCAGGGGTGCGTTCATCCGGTGCGCGTGGAAGCCGTTGTGCAGCCACCCGTCGTACAGGCCGTTCACCGCGGCGGCCGGATTGCGGGTCAGGTGCAGTACCCGTACCCGTGCGTTCGGGAACAGCGACCGCAGGAAGTCCAGGCGGTAGACGTTGCTGGGCGTCTTGACCACCAGCGTCCGGTCGCGCAGATCAGCGGGCCGGACCCGGCGCCACGGGCGGGCCAGTACGAACGGCGGCTCTTCGATCAGGAAGGGCCCGGGGGCGTTGGACGAGGGCGTACCGAAGCCCTCCCGGCGCAGCAGGTCACGGGGCAGGTCGTAGTACCAGGGGTTGACCGGCAGCCCCAGTCCGTGCAGGTGCCGCAGCACCGCCAGGGTCACCGCGCCCGGGTCCGGGGCCGGAGCGCTGCCCAGCAGGCTCCTGGCCAGGCCGGCGACCTCGAGCGGGTCCAGCGGCACGTGCGGCCACTGGACCGCGAGCCGCCAGGCCACGTCGAGCGCCAACTGCTCCGGGTCCGGGTCGTCGGCCACGGCACCCGCGTCACGGGCCAGCTCCTCGTCGAGCAGGTGCCGGAGGGCCGGCGCGAGCGTGTCGAGGTGCCCGGCGTCGAGCCTGTCGGAGCCGCTCCCGCTGTCCGGATGGCCGAGGCCCACCAGTCGCAGGAACGGGTTGATCTCCGCCTGGAGATGGACGAGGTCCTGCGATGCGCGCAGCGTCTCGGTGAGCATGCTCGAACCGCCGCGCGAGCTGGAGGCGATGACGAGCAGGGACCTGACCTGGGCCGTGAAGTCCTCTGTGGCGCTGCCGCGTTCCTGCCGAAGCAGTTTCAGCCGGTCGTGCAGGGACGACAGCACGTCGGGGGTCGCGGCGGTGGGATGCACGTCCGTTGCGCGGATCACTGGGGCTTCCTGAGCGAGTACACGCACCATCGCCACTGGTCCCGGATGGACCCGTCGGGCAGAACCTCGAACGGATGGACGCTGCGAACCTCGGGCGGTGCGTCGTAGAACAGCCGCTGGATCTCACGCCGGTGCGCCGGAGTCGTCTCGTGGGTGTCGATCCACCGGTCGATGGACTCCCAGAGCAGGTGCTCCGTCATCCGTACGTCGGTGAAGCCCGCGCCCAGCAGCAGGGAGCGGAACTCCTCCTCGCGGAACATCTGGTAGAGCAGCGGCTGCTTCTTCTTGAAGACGCGGTACATCCAGAAGGCGTCCTCGTCGGCGTACGGCACTATCTGGCCGACGATGAACTGACCGCCGGGGCGCAGCACCCGGAAGATCTCCGACACCGGCCGCTCGGGCTGCGGCAGAAGGTGCAGCACCTCACGGGTGACCACCAGGTCGAAGGAGGCTTCCGGGTAGGGCAGGTCGTACACGGTGCCCCGGTCCACGCGATCGAGCCGGGTGGACGCCAGTTCGACCATTTCCGGTGTGAGATCCAGGCCGATCATCTCCCCGACCCGGCCCCGGAAGGAGGCGCCCACGACGCCGCTGCCGCAGCACACGTCCAGCAGCCTGGCGTCCGTCGGGACCTCACACATGTCGGCGTGCTTGGTCAGCAGCTCCTCGTCGGTCAGCCAGGTGCACGAGTCGTGCCAGTCCTTGGAACGGATCCCGAACTGTCGCTGGTAGACCGTGTAGTCGATGTCCAGCTCGCGGCGCTGGTGCCGGGCGGTGCGGCCCGCCAGACGGGCGGCGAGCCGGGCTCGGGCAGCGTCCAGAACGCGGTTCGCCACCTGCCGTCCGAGGCGGTCGTCGGACTCGATGCGGCGCGTGAACTCGGCCTCCACGGCCTTCTGCACCACCCGGCCCACTTCGGCGTTCTGCAACCGTTTCTTGGTCTGCCCGTCGAATCTGGGAGCGGCCATCCGCAACGATACGACCGCGGTGAGACCTTCGAGCACGTCCACGGTGGTGATGCGTTCGCCGGTGCGGGAGTCCAGCAGCCGGTGGGCGGTGGCATAGCGGTTGATCACCTCGGACAACGCCGCCCGGATGCCGTCCACATGGGCCCCGCCCTGGTCGGTGCGCACACCGTTGACGAAGCTGCGCAGTTCCTCGGTGTAGCCCTCGGTCCACTGGAAGGCGAGATCGAAGGAGACGGTGTCGTCGGCGGCGAAGGACACGACCACCGGCTCGGGATGGACGGTGAGGGCACCGGCGTTGAGGTGGCCGAGGAAGCCGCGGACACCGCTGCTGAAGGCGTACCTCGTCTCCGTGCCGGTGCGTTCGTCCACCAGCCGGGCGGTGAGGCCGTTGTGCAGGAAGGCGATCTCCTGGAGTCTTTCGCCGAGGGTCCGGGCGGAGAACTCGACGGTGTCGAAGATCGACGAATCCGGGAGGAAGGTGATGACGGTGCCGCGACGCTCGGTCGGGCTCTCCTCGGCCAGTTCGGCCTTCGGCTCACCGCGGGCGTACTCCTGGCTGTAGTGAACGCCACCGCGCCGCACGTCCACGCGCAGCCACTCGGAGAGCGCGTTGACGCAGGAGAGCCCGACCCCGTGCAGACCGGCGGAATGCACGTAGTTTCCGCTGGTGAACTTGCCGCCGGAGTGCAGGGTGGTGAGGACGACCTCGCACGCGGGTCGGCCGGTGTCCGGGTGCGGATCGACCGGGATGCCACGGCCGTCGTCCTCCACGACGCATGTGCCGTCGGCGCGCAGGGTCACCGACAGGGTGCCGCAGTAGCCGGCCTTGTGCTCGTCGACGGCGTTGTCCAACAGCTCGAACACCAGGTGGTGCAGGCCCTCCGCGGTGGTGGACCCGATGTACATCGAGGGGTTGCGGCGCACTGCCTGCAGACCGGAGAAGACGACAATCGACGCCGCGTCGTACCGGTTCGGTGCCGCCGCGGTCTGTGTGAGGAGATCTTCAGTCATCGGCTCCTCCGTGAGGCGCAACGAGGGCGGGCTGCTCGCCGGGTGAGCGGGTGAGGTCGTCCAGTGCGGCCTTCAGACGGCCGGTGTGCCGTTTCTTGAGCGCCGTGAGGGTGCTCAGCCAGCTCGCGGCGTCGGCGTGCCCCTCCTCGTGGGCGGCGGTCGTCAGCCGCGGGTAGAGCTCGCCGGCGTCGTGGAGGGCGTCGACCAGCGAGGAGGCCAGATTGAGCCGGGTGTCGCCGACGCCGTCCTGGCCGTCGGGGTCGCCGGCGTCGCGTAACACGTCCAGATGCCCGTGCGCGGCACAGACGACGCTGTCGGCCAGCTCCGTGAACAGCCGCGCGATCTCGCCATGCCCCTCGATCTCGGCCGTCTGGGCGAAGTAGGTGTAGCGCAGTGCGGACGCCGCTTCCCCGGCGAGTGCTGCGCGCAGGTCACCGGCGAGTCCGTCAGACAGATGCGTCATGGCTCTCCTCGGAACTGGTGCGCGCGGTCGGTGGTTTGGACCCGGCCGCCAGGACGAACAGCATGTGGTCGGTGAACCGCCCGTCGGCCTCGCGGACCGCGTGCAGCGAGCGGAAGTCGGAGGAGGCGTTGCGGTAGACCTCACGGATCGCTTCCCGGCGGTCCTCCTCGATGGCGCCGTTGTCCGACCAGACGTCCACGTTCTCCACGGAAACGTACGACCGGGTCTCCGTCTGGTCGCATCCCGCCTTGCGGAGCAGTTCCTCCAGGTCGGAGGGGAGGAAGAAGTGGCGTCGTACGGGGTTGCGCAGCCGCAGGATCTCGAAGTACTCCTCGCGGTCCCGCTCGTCGTAGGCGCAGAGGTTGACCAGGACGACCCGGCCGCCGGGCCGCACCACCCGGACCATTTCCTCGACCGCCGCGGGCAGGTCCATGAACTGGACGCCCTGCCGGCACACGACGATGTCGAACGTGGAGTCCTCGAAAGGAAGGTGCTCGGCCCCGGTGACCACCAGCCGGTCAAGGTGCGGGACGGCCTGTTCGGCCATCTCCTCGGTGAGGTCGACTCCGACCAGCTCCGCCACCCGCCCGGTGAACAGACGCGACACCAGGCCGGTGCCGCAGGCCACGTCGAGTACGCGGTCCTGCCGGCCGGGCCTGGCGAGGGCCAGTAGCAGCTCGCCGAGCTTCGTGTCGGTGCACCAGGAACTGGAGCGGTCGTAGGTGGGTGCCCGCAGGGAGAAGTGGTCGGCTACGTCCTTGCGACTGATGGTCAAGGGGAACTCCTCGAAATGGGCCCGTGCTCCTTCACACCCAGTCGGGAGCAGGCAGGGCGCGGGAGATCGGCGGTGAGGGAACGGGTCGGGTGCGGCTCCGCGGCATCAGACCGTGTTCCGGTACGCGGTGAGGTGCGGCCCAGGAGCGGTCGGGGCGCGTCCCGGCAGCACCGCCGTTCGGAGACGGATCCACCGCACATAGGCGTCGCGGCGGATCCGTGCACGATGGTTGTCGTCCTCGCGCAGTGAGCGCCACTCGATACGGGCGCGCAGCCAGGCCGAGCGCAACGCCACGGCGAGGGGCGAGGGATCGGGTTCGGCGCGGGCCGCAGGGTCGACCGGGTAGCCCAGTGACCGTTTCACCGGCTCGGTCACCTTGTCCACCAGCAGGCGTTCGCGGGTGGACAGGCCCATGCGGCCGGTGCCGATCCGGTCGGCACTGACCGGCTGCCCGGCCTGGCGCCAGGCCTGCGCCAACCGGGCGGTCTGGTGTGCGTCGGCGGACCTGTGATGCTCCAGCATGGCCGGCTCCGGCTGCTCGCCGAGGAACGCACAGAGCCGGCTGATCTCCTGCTGCGGACGGGACACCAGGTCTTCGTAGCGCAGCAGGTACACCACATCGGGGCCGTGGGTCTCCAGCGCGGCCTGGGCGCTTTCCTGCTGGGCCCTCCACAGCTCGGCCATGCGGTAGGGGTGACTGGGCCCGAACACCGCGCGCTTGGCCGAGGAAGCCACGTCGCACGGGTCCCGGACCAGCCACACGAACCGTGCGTCGGGACGGACGGCCAGCACTTCGGCCACATGATCGACCATGAACGTGCTCTTGCACCCCCAGCGGGCCTTGCCCACGGCGATCCGGTGCTCCTCGTAGATCGCGGCCACGATCCCGAACAGCCCCTGGCCTGCGGAGGCCGAGGCCAGCACCCGCTCGGCGTCGATCGGGTGCGGCCACGGATGGATGTGCCGGCGCAGCAGGCCGAGGGCGACCGCTGTCAGGCGGGCACGCCCGGCCGGGGCCGACAGGTCACCGTAGGACCTGGCAACGGGCGTGAGGAACCGCATGAAGTGAGGCGGATGCGGGACGGTGATCCGGGAGTGGGCGTTGAGGATGAGCCGCAGCAGGTTGGATCCGGACCGCTCCGTGCCGATGATCAGGATCGGGCCGTCCTGAGCCGTCATGCGTCGCCGACGCCGACCAGCGAGGGCGACGTCATCTTCTGGGCGCCGCACTGCATGAGACTGCTGCCCGCCGCCGCGACCTCGGGGGAGGCGCACTTGTCGAGGGTGAACCGGTCGGAGCCGGGTGCCAGCGGGCCTGCCGCGGAGCTGAACTCACTACGCCAGCCGGTGCCGGCGTAATCGGTGGAGCGCTCCAGGCCGTCATCGGGCTGCGGGTGGAAGTACTGGAAGTGTTCGGGGAAGTGACGGAAGTCCATCACGGGCCCGGGCTGGTAGGAGTCGTAGATGCGTTTGTAGGCGTCCCGGCACACCTGCTCGGGCAGGTTGCTCACGTTGAGGAACTCGTCCTCGTGCAGGGCCTGTTCGATCGACAGCCAGTTCAGGTGATCGATCTCCGAGCGGATCAGGCCGGAGGCGATGGCCTGCTTGTAGACCGTGGTACCGGGCATGGCCGACAGGTACTTGACCCGCGTCACGTGGTTGTAGGTCTCGGCGAACTCGACCATGTGGTTGAGCGACTCCTCGCTCTCGTTCGGCAGCCCCACGATGAGCAGGGAGCCGAACCGCACACCGGCGTCGAAGGTGGTGCGCATGGCACGCACCGTCAGGTTCTCGCTGCTGCCCTTGCGGGCCTCGCGCAGCACATCGGTCCCCAGCGACTCCACGCCGTACAGGATGATGTCGCATCCGGAGTCCCGCATGGCGTTGATCCGGGGGACGTCCATGTCGGCGCAGCGGGTCAGGCAGGTCCAGCGGATGTCGTGGTCCTTGATGACATCGCAGATCTCCAGGGTCTGCTTGCGGTGCGAGCTGAACGTCAGGTCGACGAAGAAGGAGAACTCGATGCCGTACTGGCTCTTCAGCCAGGCCATGTCCCGGTCCATCTTCTCCGGGGACTTCGCCCTGACCTGCGGTGTCGTGCGGTAGCAGAAGGAGCAGTCCATCTTGCAGCCGCGGCTGTAGGAGGAGATGATCTGCGGCTGCAGGCCCATCGGGCTGTGGTACTGCGGCCACAGGTCCAGCCGCATCCTGGGCAGCGCGTCGAGATCCATCATCTGGCCCCGCGGCCGGGTGCGCTTGGCCTCGCCCTCCGCGGTGCGGTAGCAGATGCCACGGATGTGGGGCAGATCCCGCGACCAGTTGCCCGCGGAGTAGCTCTCCATCAGTTCCAGGATGGTGATCTCACCCTCACTGATGACGACGATGTCCGCGTCGGTGTTCTGCATGAAGATGTGCGGTACCGACGTGCACAGCGAGCCGCCCACGATGATCGGTACGTCCGGCTCCGCTTCGCGGACCTTCGCCATCAGTTCGCGGCAGAACGGGAAGTTGTCCTCGAAGGTGCACACGCCCAGGACATCGGTCTGCCCGACGATCTGGTCGTACGCCGACTTCAACGGGTCGAGGTCGTAGCGGACGTCGACGATGCGTACCGGGTATCCGGCGTTGTGCAGCACCGTGGAGATGTAGCTCGCGCCCTCGTACGGCGAGGTCAGGAAGAATTCCCAGCCGCGTGGCATGGTGAACGGGGACGGGCCGACGACCAGCGTGAAACGCGGCAGCGACGGGTCGGTGGGGACCGGGGTGATGTCCTGCTCGCGCATCTGGTTCATGAACTGGTGGTCCACCAGTTCATCGGCGTTCGCGTATAACTCCAGGGCGAGGGATTTGGGTGCCACGGAACACTCCTTTTTCGGCCAGGCTTTTCTCTGGGCGTTCAGCCGCTGATCTTCCGCTCACCGTCGTGCGCGGCAGCGCGTGATGTGGCCGCGAACTCCGGCCAGAACTTCGGGTATTCACCCGCGAGATCAGCGATGGTCTCCGAACAGTGCTGAGGGAACCTGTCGACGAGTCGGTCCCCACTGTGGCACGAGCTTTGCTCGGGCGTCGAACAGTCGCAGCGGTGCCGTCCGGTTTCGGTGAGCGCGGGAGATCGCGGCCGGCGCGGCGTCGGCGTTCGCCGACGTCGATGGGGCGGATGCGGCGGTCCTGGCCGAATGCGGATGTTCGAGGGGGGAATTTCCGCGGACGAACACGGCGGCGGTCGGCGGGCGCCCTATACCGGTGACGGCCGTCCAGGACGCCGGTGGCGCCCGGACCTGGTTCGACGTCGCACCGGACACGACGGCCTCGCCGGCAGGGCGGCTGCGCTGCCGACGTCGCCGAACCCGTGCGGCGCCGGCTGAACGCCGTCAAGAATGGTCGGCCTTATGGTATCCAATTCTCCACGCGTTATCGCGATTGCCACGCATATCGAGGATCAAGGTGGACTGCGATGCACAGCATTTGTCCTGCCGGGACGAACAGGCCTTCTGTAGTAGCCGAATTACTCTATGATGACTGGAACAGCACCGGATCCCGCCGCTGAGGATGAATCTCAGGTGCCGGGCTTGCGCGGCATCCCGTCCAGCAGCCGCGCGACCTCTGCGGACTCCGGTAGCTCCCGCTCGGCGAAGATCGCCCGGGCACGTTCCAGGTGATGGCGAGCCGTACCGACGTGACCGAGGTCGAGCTGGGTCAGGCCCAGCACCCTCAGAGCCTGCGCGAGGTCGCGGGCCGCGTCGAGTTCCTCGCACTGGACGGTGGCCCTGGTCGCGCAGTGGACCGCCTCCTGCAGCCTCCCGGTCACCCGCAGTGTCTCGGCCATCCGGTAGAGCGTGTACGCCTCGCGATCACGGACCCCGAGGGAACGGCTCACCGCCAGCGAGTCGCGATACCGCGCGAGCGCCTCGTCGTAACGGCGCTGCTCGTGCAACGCCAGGCCCAGTACGTACAGCGCGTACGCCGTTCCGGCCCGGTCACCGATGTCGCCCAGCAGTTCGAGCGCGCTCTCGCAGGCGGTCACGGCTCGGTCGGCCCTTCCACTGTGCACGTGGGCAAGCGCGGCGTTGATCACCGTGGCGGCCTCCCCCGAGCGGTGGCCGAGTTCACGGGCCAGCGTGATGGCCTCGTCATAGCAGTTCACGGCCTCGTCGTAGCGGCGCATGTAGTGCACCGCCAGCCCGAGGTCGTTGAGCGCCTGCCGGAGGATCACGATGTCACCGGCCTGCCGTGCCGCCGCCACGGCTGCCAGGGCGTACTCCTCGGCTTCGGCTGTGCGCCCGCTCTGCAGCGCCAGCGAACTGCGCAGCAGCAGCGCACGGCCGCTTGTCCGGGGATCCCCGGTCGGCTCGACGGCCCGCAGCAGCGCGCGTGCCGGTCCCTGGAGCTGTCCGGCGCCCGGGTCGCGGTTGAACGGGCTGAGCGCGATCAGCAGGTCGACCGCGGTGCGCGCGGCCCGCGTGTTGGCGGCCGGAGCCCGCTCGACGAGGTGCAGGGCCGCCGTGATGGTGGGGATTTCGGCGTGGACCCAGTCGCGTGCCGCATGCATGTCGGCGAATCGCAGTCCCGGCGTGGTGCGGGGTCCCAGTGCCTCGCCCACCGGGTCGCCCGGGACCGCGTGGATGAACGCGTTGCACGCCGTGCTCAGCAGGAATTCCAGCAGCCTGTGCAGTGCCTCGTCCCGCTGGTCGTGTTCGTGGAGCTCCTCCAACCGGTGCTGGGCGAAGACCCGGGTCAGATCGTGGTAGCAGTAGACGCCAGGCCGGGGGGACTCCAGCATGGCCGCGTCGACGAGGGATTCGAGCAGGTTCTCAGCCTGCTCCTCGTCCAGTGCCAGCATCGCCGCGGCGGTCGGCAGCGTGATGCCCGGGGAGCCGACCACCGCCAGCAGCCGGAAGGCGCGCGCCTGTTCGGGCATGAGCTGCCGGTAGCCCATCTCGAACACAGCGCTGATGGCGACACCACCGACGTGCAGCTCCGCGATCCTGCGCTGCTCGTCGGCGAGACGGGCCGCCAGCACCGCGATGGTCCATCGTGGCCGGCCCGCCAGCCGCGCGGCCACGATACGGATGGCGAGCGGCAGGTATCCACAGACCCGGACGAGTTCCTTCGCCTGCGGCCGCTCTCGGGCCAGGCGCTGCTGACCGATGACGGTCCCGAGCAGTTCCAGCGCCTCGGCGCAGGAGAAGGCGTCCAGCTTCAGCTGGACACTGAGCGGAACCCCGAACAGCCTGGGTCGGCTGGTGACGATGACGCCGCACTCGGAGGACCCGGGCAGCAGATCCCTCAGGTGCTCGGCATCGCGGGCGTTGTCCAGCAGGAAGAGCAACCGTCGACGGTTGACGACCGACCGGAACAGCTTGCTTCGTTCGTCGAGCCGTTCGGGTATCGCCTCGCTCGGCACACCGAGGGCCAGCAGGAATCCGCCCAGGACCACGGCGGGGTCGGCCGGGTTCTCGTGGCTGCCGTGCAGGTCGGCGTGGAGCTGCCCGTCGGGATAGGCATGACACACCTGATGGGCGACGTGCAGAGCCAGCACCGTCTTGCCCACCCCTCCCATGCCCGTGATCGCCACCACGGGCGGTGTCGAGCGGCCGCGCGTGGTGAGCAGGTTGCACAGCCGGGCCACCTGGGCGGACCGGCCGGTGAAGTCGGGCAGGTCCGGGGGAAGCTGTGCCGGCCCGGGTAACACGCGGGTGTCGTCCTCCCGGTAGGCGGCCGCCGGTCCGGCGGCGGAGTCGTCACCGGGTGCTCGGCGAGAGGCGCCCTCGTGTGCTCCGTCACCGGCCGGCCGCCCCTCGATCGGCCGCACGCCACGTGTCCTGGGCTGCGCGGGCGGGGTGGACAGCAGCGTCGGATCCGCGTCGAGGATGCGGCGGTGTATGGCCAACAACTCGGTCCCCGGCTCGACGCCCTGTTCTTCCACCAGGCGGCGACGCACGTCGCTGAAGACCGCCAGCGCGTCGGTCTGTCTGCCGACCGCGTAGAGCGCCCGCATCAGCAGGCCGTGCGGCCGTTCGCGCAGGGGACAGGAAGCGATCAGTTCCGTGAGTCCTGGAATGACCATGTGGTGTCGGCCGCGCACGATCGCCAGGTCGAAGCGTTCCTCCAGGATGACGAGCCGCAGTTCCTCCAGCCGTTCGCGCTGCCGGTCGGCGAACGGTCCGGGCACACCTGCCAGCGGATCGCCGCGCCACATCCGCAACGCCGTCCCGAGCAGGCGGTCGGCCTGCTGATGGCGTTTCTCGGCCCTGGCCCGCAACGCCTCGTTCAACAAGGACTCCGTTTGCCGCACGTCCAGTGAGGCCTGGGGAACCGTCATCTGGTAGCCGCCGCCTACGGACAGCAGCAGCCGCGGCGCGGCTAAATCCGGTTCCAGCAGCTTGCGTAACTGCCAGGCGTAGGTGCGTACCGTCGTCACGGCACGGTTGGGCGGTTTGTCCCCCCACAGTCCTTCGATCAGCCTGGCCATGGACACGGCATGCTCGGAGTTCAGGGCCAGTATCGACAGCACGGCCTGCTGCTGCGGCGGCCCCACCCGGATCTCGGTGTTGCCGCGATACGCGCGAACCGCCCCCAGGAGGACAAAGCGCAGGTCATCCGTCAACGCGCCGGCCTTTCTCTGTTCAATGATCAAACGGATCCGTCCATGGCAGTGGCACAGTGAACGAGACGTTCACGCGGGGATCGGCGGGTCGCCGGGCGCTCCCGGCCCCGGTGGTCAGGCCGGCGACATCGGTTCCCCGAGGGCGAGTTCGGCCCATGTCGTCCTGTCCCGGTGGTCGGTGACGAGCACTGCGAGCGGCCCGTCGGCGACGTGGGGGACCGTGCCGGTGAACCAGCCGCCGGACGGTGTCGGCGGAACCGTAGGGACGCCGGAGGGCGCGGCCGGGACGGCCTCCGCCCGGCGCGCGTCGGGGTCGTTCCAGCGCACGGACATGCTGCCGCCGTCCTCACCGTGGGGCGGCCCGTGCCCCACGCCGGACGGCGCACCGGTGCCTGGCAGTCGCGTGCCCACTGCCCCGTGCACGGCCGGAGTGGCGTCGGCGGGCCTGGTCCCGGCCCCGCAGGCGGCGGAGACGGCGAGGAAGCGGCCGCGCTTCGCTTTCCAAGCGAGGCCGCGGCCGACGACGACTGCCCGTTGCCGCGGCCCGGCCAGGCGTTCCGGGGCGTCGTGCCAGAGGTTCAGCATGCGTACCGCCCCGTCGCGCACCGCGTCCGTCAGCAACGGATCGGCCACCCGGAACGGGCGGGGCACCGCCGGACCGGTGGCCCCGGGGGCGTCCAGGTCGAAGGAGTGCCTGGAGTGCCGCATACCGCGCTGTGCGGTCGCGGCCGGCACGGCACCGCAGGCCATCGCCTCACCCATCGCCGCAAGGAAGGTGTCCGTCCCGACCGTGGACGGGACGACGCCGAAATCGCTGGACGCCGCCCGGTCCCGCGGTTCCGGGTCGCTCGTCGGCCCGGTGTCGATCCGGGCCGGCGCCGCATGGTCGCGTGCGATCCCGTCCAGGTCCTCGCCGCGCGGGGGCTGCGGGGCGAGGCGGTGCAGGAGGACGTTGCAGGGGTGGCCCTCGTCCAGCAGGCGCCGGACGGCGCGGAGCAGTTCCTTCTGGCCCTCGTGCCGCACCGGGCAACGGGCGTGGTGGCAGAGGGCGAGCAGTCCCGGGTCGGGACTGAGCGCCGGGAGCGTACGCCTGCGGCGCTCATCAGTGCGCGGTACGTCGGACTCTGGGTCAACGGGGTCACCGCAACTCCGCGAGCGCACGCCCTCGGAGGGACTGCCACCCGTGCGGGCGGACACTCTCGGGGGCGGCGCGGACCGGGGTCCTCATGCGTGTCCGCGCCTCACGGAAGCGCTCGCGACATCGATGTCGTACAACCTGATGGTGTGTCCGAAAACTCGCCCACAGCTGCCTCTCCTCGCAAACCGACGATTTCACACGCTGGCGCCTTCCCTCGGCACGCCGGGGCTGGCGGCTGTAGCAGATCAATGTGCTTGACATGAGAAAACGCATCACGGCGACAGAAGGGTGGACTGCTGACAGAAGTGGGCGTCCCACGTCGTGGGAGGGCTCCCACGGTGAAGCCCAAGCACTACCATCACGGACATGCATACCGGAGTCAAGCATTCCCGGAACGCTTTCCAGCCAACTCGGCCCATGCCAGGGGCAATCCACCACCTGCGGCTGGCCGCCGAACAGAGCGAGCGCCACGAAGAGGCGCGGATGCAGAAGGCGCCCGGCGCCGACCCGCCAGGACGCTCGGGCTGATCGCGGCCGGGGCACTGGTGGTCGCCCCCGCCACCGTCCAAGAGCAGCCGCCCTTGCGCTCTGTGCGGCGCGGCCCGGTCCGCGGCCGTCCGAGGCCAGTGGCAGAAGCTGGAGCGGGCGCGAGGTCTCGCGTTCCTCCTCCGGTTCGCGGACCTTCCTGTGCGGAGCGGTGTTCTCCGCCTCCGACGGTGTCGGCGGCTCGGTCGGCCCTTCCGCCCGGCGTCCGCGCGGCCGGCTCGCGCCGGCTGCCCGGACCCGGTGCCGCGAGGTCTCGGGGTTGCCCGCCCGGCGCCGCCACCGTCCGCGCGTCGAAGGGCCGCTGCGGCAGCCCGGCGTCGGCGCCTCCACCGGACACGGACCGGGTCCGCGCATCAGGCGACCGGCCCAGGAGGCCGCTGCCGGGCCGCCACGATGCCCGATCCGGCCGCCGACCCTACGGTGGTGGCATGGCAGTGATCAACGCCTGGAGGCGAGGAGCGTGGGCCGGGATCGGTGTGCGGGAGGCACTGGGCCTGGCTGTCCTGTTCGTGCTGTCCGTCGTGGCTGCTTCGATCAAACCGCACGAACACCAGGTCTCGCTGTGGTGGCCTGCTGTGGTGCTGGCCGGCCTCGGCTGCTCCGCCCTGGCTTGGCGACGCCGCCACCCCTTCGGCGTACTGGCCACCGCGGTCGGCTGCGGGTTGGGCTTCATCGTGCTCGGGTTCCGGGAGAGCCCGCTGGTGATCAGCCCGGTGCTGGTGTCCGTCTACGCCGTGGCCGCACTGACCGACCGGCGTACCGCCTGGGCCGCCGCCTCCGCCTCGGCCGCCGTTCTGGTCGGCGCCGCCATCGCGGGCGCCCCGCACTCATGGCTGGCCCCCGACAACGCGGCGATGCTGGCGTGGACGGCGCTGCCCGCCGCCGTCGGAGACGGGGTGCGCTCACGCCGCGCCTACGTGGCAGCCGTGGAGGAACGCGCGGAACACGCGGAACGCACGCGCGAACAGGAGGCACAGCAGCGGGTGGCGGCCGAACGAGTCCGGATCGCACGGGAGTTGCACGACGTGGTCGCGCATCACATCGCCCTGATCAACGCTCAGGCAGGCGTGGCCGCGCATCTGGCGGAACGGCGACCGGAACAGATCCTGGCCGCCCTGGAGGACATCCGGGACACCAGCCGGTCGGCGCTCGACGAACTACGGGTGACCGTGGGGCTGCTGCGGCAGTCCGGCGATCCGGTGGCCTCGCGGGATCCGGTGCCGGGCCTTGCTCAGATACCCGCGCTGCTGGCCTCCTTCGAACGCGCCGGGCTGGCCGTCAGCCACGCCCGGCGCGGCATCGCCGCACCACTGGCTCCGGCGGTCGATCTGACCGCGTACCGCATCGTGCAGGAAGCCCTGACCAACGTCCGCAAGCACGCGGGGACCGACCACGCCCGGCTGATCCTGCAATACCGCCCGGAGCGGCTGACGATCACCATTGAGGACGACGGGGGAACCGGAGGGCAGCCCTCTCCCGAGGGCACGGGACACGGGCTGATCGGGATGCGGGAGCGGGCGGCCACGGTCGGGGGCCGACTGCACGCGGGATCGCGCCCGGAGGGCGGCTTCCTCGTGACGGCCGACCTGCCACTGCGCCCCTGCCAGACGTTCGGCGAACCACCCAGGAGAGACAGCCATGACGATTCGCGTGCTGATTGCCGATGACCAGGCCCTGCTGCGGGGCACTTTCAAAATGCTGTTCGATTCCACGGACGACATGGAGACGGTGGGCGAGGCGTCCAACGGGCAGGAAGCGGTGGACCTGGCGCGTGACCGGCATCCGGACGTCATCCTGATGGACATCCGCATGCCGGAGATGGACGGCCTCGACGCCACCCGGCTCATCAGCGAGTCCGCAGACCTCACAGCGGTCAGAGTCCTCATCCTGACCACGTTCGAGGACGACGAGCACGTCGCCGAGGCGCTGCGCGCGGGTGCGAGCGGCTTTCTCGGCAAGGGTGCGCGCCCCGAGGAGCTGATCGAGGCCGTCCGCACGATCGCCGCCGGCGAGGCGCTGCTCTCGCCGGCGGCCACCCGCGCGCTGATCAAACGCTTCCTGTCGCAGCCGGAGACGTGCCCGGCGGGGGTGCACGAGCGCCTGGAGTGCCTGACGGGGCGGGAACGCGATGTCGTGGGGCTCGTCGCACTGGGCCTGTCGAACGACGAGATTGCCGAACGCTTGTTCGTCAGTCCGCTCACCGCCAAGACCCACGTCAACCGAGCCATGACCAAACTGGCGGCCCGCGACCGGGCACAGCTCGTGGTCATCGCCTACCGGTGCGGCCTGGTCAGTCCGGCGACCGAACCGGAGGCGCAGGCGTCCGCGTAGTGGTCCGCTCGCTGTGCGCCTCGGTATGTCCATGTCTTTCCCGGCTGTAGGCGGGCGTGCCGCATACCGCGGCCGTGGTAGTCGGGAATCACTGCGGGAGGACGACGCGCGAGGGGCCCTTCCTGGGCGAAGGTGAGACGGTGAACGGAGGTCTCACCATGATCGAAGCCCAGAGTCCGACCACGAGGTGCGACAGGACGGCCGTCGAGGATCGGTCCTTCACCGCCGACCAGCAGCGAGCGGTGGCGGCCCCGAACGAGCATGACCGCCTTGCGGCCGTACCGCCGCACCTGTCCCTCCTCCGCGACTCCCTGGCCTGCGGCACCCGCCGCACCCAGCAGGCGCACCGGGACGGCCGGGCCGGGCGCGGCCACGTGCCGCCCCGTCGGCGCAGGCCGGCCCGCGCGGCCCTGGCCGGCGGGCTCACGCTGGCCCAATGGACCACCAGGACCTCGAACATCAGATGACCAAGCCGCCGCGGCGGCCGAGGAGCCGTACGGCCACCCACAGTGGCCGGCCTGCCTCGGTCACACCGAGGCCGTGCCATGGCGCTCCTCCCTGGCGGCCAGCCGGCCCTTCGGGCGGCCGGCCGGCAAGCGCGTGACGCCACCGGGGACCTTGACCGCGGGTGTTTCTGATCTTGGTCGGAAGAGCGCCGGAACGAGTCGGCGGGCCACGCCACGATGGCTTCCAGGCCCGCCGGGTGCGGTCGTGACGTGGGTCAGGCGCCGGTTGCCGCGGCGTAGCGGGCGGCGACGTCCTCCCAGTCGACCAGGTCCCACAGCTTGGTGACGTAGTCGGGGCGGACGTTCTTGTATTGCAGGTAGTAGGCGTGTTCCCAGGCGTCGAAGACCAGCAGCGGGGTGGTGCCCTGGCCGACGTTGCCGTGGTGGTCGTAGACCTGCTCGACGACGAGGCGGCGCCCGAGGGGCTCCCAGGCCAGTACGCCCCAGCCGGAGCCCTGGACGGAGGTGGTGGCGACGGTGAGCTGCTTCTTGAACCGCTCGAAGCCGCCGAGGTGGGCGGACGGACCGCGCCGCGGAAGCAGCGCCGCACGGGCAAGCGGATCCACGACGGACTGCTGGACATCGGAGGCCGCCTCGGCGTACGGGGCCGCCCACCATGAACCCCCGTCCGTCCGGCCGGCCCGGGACGGCCGGATACAGTGCGCGCGACGGCAGCCTGGCCGCTCAAGGAGGGGAAGCGTGACCGACACCAGCGAGACCCGATCCGCCGACAGTGCGGCGCGCCCGACTCAGCAGAGCCGACTGCACCGCCTGTTGCGCTACCTCCCCCTGATCGCCCCCGTGCTGCTGTGGACCGTGCCCTGCTTGCTGCTGCTGTACACCGGCCAGCACTGGCCGCTCCCCGTCACGCTCGCCGGCACCGCCCTGTTCGCCCTCGGCCTGATCGGGATGCCGCTCGCGATGGCGCGCGGCCACGGCCGACGCCAGCAGGACTGGGCGGCGATCGTCGGAGACACCCTGCTGGGCGCCGTCTGGATCCTGTTCGCCTGGTCCGTCCTGCTCGGCGTCCCGCTGCGGCTCGCCCTGACCGTGACCGGCGCCGGCGACGGCCAGGACCGGGCCCGGATCGTCACCTGGGCGGTCCTCGGCGTAGCTACCGTGCTGCTCACCTGGGGGTACGCCGAGGCCCGCCGGGTACCACGGGTACGCCGCCTGGACGTGCGACTTCCGCGCCTGGGGGCCGGGTTGGACGGCACGCGCGTCGTCCTCATCACCGACACCCACTACGGCCCGCTCGACCGCGCCCGCTGGTCGGCGCGGGTCTGCGAGACGGTCAACACGCTGCAAGCCGACCTGGTCTGCCACACCGGAGACATCGCGGACGGCACGGCCGAACGCCGCCGCGCCCAGGCCGCCCCGCTCGGCACCGTGCAGGCCACCCGCGCCCGGGTCTACGTCACCGGCAACCACGAGTACTACAGCGAGGCCCAGGGCTGGGTCGACCTGATGGACGAGCTGGGCTGGGAGCCGCTGCGCAATCGCCATCTGCTGCTCGAACGCGGTGGCGACACCCTCGTGGTCGCCGGTGTGGACGACGTCACCGCCGAGTACTCCGGCCTCGCCGGCCACGGCGCCCACCTCGCCGGAGCCCTGCACGGCGCCGACCCCGACCACCCCGTCCTGCTCCTGGCCCACCAGCCCAAGTTCGTCGACCGGGCGGCAGCCGGCGGCGTCGACCTCCAGCTCTCCGGCCACACCCACGGCGGCCAGATCTGGCCCTTCCACCACCTGGTCCGCATCGACCAGCCCGCCCTCGCCGGCCTCAGCCGCCACGGCAGCCGCACCCTGCTCTACACCAGCCGCGGCACCGGCTTCTGGGGCCCGCCCTTCCGCGTCTTCGCCCCGAGCGAGATCACCCTGCTCGTACTCCGCTCCCCGCAGCGGCCCCCCACGCCGTAGCGCTGGGCGGGCCCGCGCTTCCCCCTGGAGATGCCGCGGTGCGCCGGCAGCCGCAGGCGAGGCCGGTGCCCTGCGACGCGGTACACCGCGTCATTCCGAAGGAATGCGAAACTCGAATTCGGGACGGTCCCACGGGACGGCGGGCGGGTTCGCGAGCGCGGTCCCGGTCCGCACCGCACCGACGCGGTGGTAGAAGTCCTCGGCGGGAAGATGCGACACGACCTTGACACGGTCGAGCCCGGCGGCACGGGCCTCGGACTGCATGTGCGCGACGAGCAGCCGCCCGATACCCCGTCCCTGCGCATCGTCGGCGACGAACAGCAGGTCGAGCTCCGGTGGAACGAGGACGAGCGAGTAGAACCCGATGACCCGGCCTCCGTACTCGTCGGTGCCGACGGCCACGAAGGTGCGGTGGGCTTCGATGTAGTCAGGACCGACCCGGTAGCCCGCCACCGCGGATGCGTACTTACCCGCGTAGGCGCCTGAGCCACGCACGAGCCGCGTGAGCCGCTTGGCATCCCGCGCGACCGCCCTCCGTATCGTGATCGACCGGCTGATCGGGGAAGTGCGTGAACCCATCGGGAGAGTATGCCGCACCGGAAAGCGCCGTCCCGCGGCGGGTCGGCTGCTCGGGCACTGTCGGGCCCACTGTTCGCGCGGTTCGTCGCCGGCATCACCGGTCGCGGCGCCGGCCACCGCGGCCGCAACGGGGACAGGCAACCACGGTGGTCTCCGCCGGAGTCGCGGGAGCTCCTCGACGAGCGGCTCGTCGAGAACCCCTGCCGTCGGCGCGCGGCGCGTGGCGGTCAGCGCGGCTGGACCGGGAAGAGCATGCAACTGCTGGTGGCGTGGGCCAGCAGCCGGTCCTCGGAATCACGGAGCTCCGCCTGCGCGAGGGCGGTGCGGCGCCCGGCGTTGAGGACGGTGCCGATGGCGCGGACCTTCCCGGTGTCGACGGTGACCGGGCGCAGGAACTTCAGGGTCAGGTCGAGCGAGGTGTAACCCACGCCCTGCGGAAGCACGGACTGCACCGCGCAGCCGGCCGCCGAGTCCAGGAGCGTGGCGTAGACGCCGCCGTGGACGCTGCCGATCGGGTTGTAGTGCTCCTCGCCCGGTACCAGTACGAAGACCGCCCGGCCGTGTTCGGCCTCCTCGAGGGTGAAGCCCAGGGTGGCGGCGATGGGCGGGGCGGGCAGCCGGCCGGCCAGGATCTCGCGGAGGAAGTCGAGACCGCTGTGATGGGGGACGGCGTCGGCGGAGACCGCGGGGTCTCCCCAGTCGAACGTCCGTGACCTGCGCATGCTCACCCCTTGCTGCTCTGGCTTCATATGTCGAAGCTAGATGGCCGGACCTCTGGCTGTCAATGCCGAAGCCAGCCTAGGATGGGTGCATGGGCTGGCTGGAGACGAGCACCGAGAACTGCACGGTTCAGCGGACGCTGGACCTGGTCGGCGAGAAGTGGTCGTTGCTGCTGCTTCGGGACGCCATGAACGGTGTCCGGCGCTTCGACGACTTCCGGCGGCACATCGGGCTCTCCGAGGCCGTACTGGCGGACCGGCTGCGCAAGCTGGTGGCCGCCGGAATCCTGGAGACCGTCGCCTACCGCGAGCCGGGCAGCCGTACCCGGCGCGAGTACCGGCTCACGCGCAAGGGCTGGGACCTGTGGCCCGCGATGATCGCGCTCAAGCAGTGGGGCGACCGGTACACCGCGGACCCCGAGGGCCCGCCACTGGAGGTTCACCATGCGGACTGCGGCGAACCGGTCCGGGCCGTGGTCGTCTGCGGGGAGGACCACGGACCGCTGACGCCGCCGCAGGCCCGCACCCGCCCGGGCCCCTCGGCGCACCCCCGGCCCTGACCGACCTGCCGCCTCCCGAGCTCGCCCTGCCGGACCCTGCCGTCCGCCATCGGGTGAAGGGGCTGTCCGGGCCGACGCGCAGGAGACCCGGGCCGGCGACGACCGCGAAGGCCCACGGCGGGGATCAAGACGGTCACCGCGGGCGTCCGCGCGGCGGCCGGTCCATCCGAATCCCCTGACCGCCTCGGAAGAGCCGGGTCGGCGTGTTCCCCTGCGCAGCCGCACCGGTGCTTCACTCCGGCGCCCGCCGGCCAGGGTACGGACCAGTTCGACGCCCTCGCCCTCACCGCACGACGGACCCATGGCCAGTCCATGGCACCCCTCACCCCGTCGGTGTCCGCGCCGCCCGGCGGCCGATGCGCCCTGTGGCCCGAGAGTCGCATTCCGGCATCCGGCTCGGGCAGCCGAGGCGGCGACCCTCCCCCGAACCAGCCCTACGGGCACCTCATCGTGCGGCCGGGTTTCGACCGTCCGCGGCACGGAGCCCGCGCCCGCTCCGAAGACGGCGGCATCGGCATCGCGGCGGCATGGCACCGGTCACCGCCCACGGCGGCACGGTCACGGCGGCCTCCGGACCCGGCGGCGCGCTCCCCAGGGCCGCGGCACAGGCGCCCGGCTCGTTCCCGGCGCCGCCGGCGCCGTCGCCCTCGCCATCGCGGCGCCGCGGTTTACCTCGCAGGCAAATACCCCTAGGGGTATTTGACGCCTCTCTACCCACGGTCATACTCTCGCCGGAGAGATACCCCCGGGGGTAATTGAGGAGGCAACCAAGTGGCTCGCGAAGTGACCCAGGAAGTGTTCGCGGCGGCATGGGCCGACGGAGTGCTCGTGGTCGACGTACGGGAGGCGGACGAGTACGCGGCCGGGCACGTCCCCGGCGCGCGGCTGATGCCGCTGCGCACCGTGCCCACCCGGTACGACGAACTGCCCGCCGGACAGCCGGTGTACGTGATCTGCGCCAGCGGCAACCGCAGCAGGACCGCAGCCGACTGGATGGACTCCCACGGCATCGACGCCTACTCCGTCACCGGCGGCACCAGCGCCTGGGCTCGCGGCGGCCGCCCCGTCGCGATCGGTTCGCCCGAGCACGCCGCCTGACCTCCGCCCGCCCCCGCACACCGGCCAGCCGGAAAGGAGCCCCGCCTTGGCCGCAACGCCCTCTCCCTCCGACGCCCCGATCTCCGGTCGTCACCGAATCGCCGTCGTCGGCGGCGGCAGCGCCGGTATCAGCGTCGCCGCCCGCCTGCGGCGCGCCGGCGTCACCGACATCACCGTGATCGAACCGTCCGACACCCACTGGTACCAGCCCCTGTGGACCCTGGTCGGCGGCGGCCAGGCCCCCCTCGGCGCCACCCGCCGCCCCGAGGCCTCGGTCATACCGGACGGCGTGCGCTGGATCCGCCGCCGCGCCCTGGCGGTCGACCCCGAGACCCGCACGGTTTCCCTGTCCGGCGGCGCCGAACTCACCTACGAGCACCTGGTCATGGCGCCCGGCCTCCAACTCGACTGGGACGGCGTGCCGGGCCTCGCCGAAGCCGTCGGCCACGACCGGGTGAGCAGCAACTACGCACCCGAGTACGCCCCGCGCACCTGGGAACTGATCAAGCAGATGCGCTCGGGCACGGCCGTCTTCACGCACCCGGCGTCTCCGCTGAAGTGCGGCGGCGCCCCGCAGAAGATCGCCTACCTGGCCGCCGATTACTGGCGCAGGCAGAAGGTCCTCGACGACATCCGGATCATTCTCGTCGTCCCCGATCCGGCACTGTTCAAGGTGCCCGCCTGGTCACGGGTCCTGGAGAAGGTGGCCGACCGGTACGGCATCGAGGTGCGGCTGCGCTCGGAGATGACCGCCGTCGACGGCGACGGCCGCGAGGTCACGATCACCGACCACGCGAACGGCACGAAGGAGACCATCGGCTACGACCTCCTGCACGCCGTGCCGCCGCAGAGCGCCCCCGACTGGGTCAAGGCGAGCCCGCTCGCCGACCCGGCCAGTGCGCAGGGTTTCGTCGCCGCCGGCAAGCACACCCTCCAGCACCCGTCGTACACAGACGTCTTCGCCCTCGGCGACGTGGCGAACCTGCCCACCTCGAAGACCGGCGCGGCCGTGCGCAAGCAGGCGCCGGTGGTCGCGGCGAACCTGCTGGACGTGATGAACGGCCGCTCCCCGTCCAGGAGTTACGACGGCTACACGTCCTGTCCGCTGGTGACGGCCCGCGACCGGATGCTGCTCGCCGAGTTCGACTACGACCTCAACCCGACCCCCAGCTTCCCGCTGATCAGCCCGTTCAAGGAGCGGCGCACGATGTGGGCGTTCAAGCGGTACGGCCTGCCGCCCGTGTACTGGCACGGCATGCTCACCGGCCGCCTCTGACCGGTCGGCCCGGGCATCCCCCGCCCGGGCCGGCCACCACCCCAGCCCTTCGGCAAGGGCGGACCAGACCCCTCCACATACCCCCTGGGGTAATACAGCCTTTCCGACATGGAGGTCACCCGACCATGTTCTTCGCCCAGTACTACCTCGACTGCCTCTCCCAGGCGTCGTACCTGATCGCCGACGAGACCACCGGCAGGGCCGTCGTCGTCGACCCGCGCCGCGACGTCTCCGAGTACCTCAGCGACGCCGCCGCCCACGGCTTCACCATCGAGGCGGTCGTCAACACCCACTTCCACGCCGACTTCCTCGCCGGGCACCTGGAACTCGCCGACCGCACCGGCGCCTGGATCGGCTACGGGCAGCGTGCCGAGGCCGAGTACCCGATCCGCAAGCTGACCGACGGCGAGCGCGTCAGCCTCGGCGACGTCCAGCTCCAGATCCTCGAAACGCCGGGCCACACGCCGGAGTCGATCAGCGTCCTGGTGTACGAGCACGCCGACGACGCGGTCCCCTACGGGGTCCTCACCGGCGACGCGCTGTTCATCGGCGACGTCGGCCGCCCCGACCTGCTGGCCTCGATCGGCGTGACCGCGGACGAACTCGGCACGATGCTCTACGACACCATCCAGAACAAACTGATGGCCCTCCCGGACGCCGTGCGGGTCTTCCCCGCCCACGGCGCCGGATCCGCCTGCGGCAAGAACCTCTCCACGCAGCGTCAGTCCACCATCGGCGAGCAGCGCGCCACCAACTACGCCTGCCGGCCGATGAGCGAGGAACGGTTCGTGGAGCTGGTGACGGCAGGCCAGCCGTCCGCGCCCGCCTACTTCGTCTACGACGCCATCCTCAACCGCAAGGAGCACGGCCTGTTCGACGCGGCCGCCGCGCCCCGGCCACTGTCGGCGCAGGAGTTCATGGCGCGGCGCGCGGCGGGAGCGGTCGTGGTCGACGCCCGCTCGCCGCAGGACTTCGCTCCCGGCCATCTGCGCGGCTCGGTCAACGTGCCCGCGGACGGCCGCTTCGCCGAGCAGGCGGGCACCGTCGTCGCCCCCGACCAGGAGGTCGTCGTCATCGCGCCGCAGGACCGCGAGGAGGAGATCGTCACCCGGCTCGCCCGGATCGGCTTCGACAAGGTCGGCGGCTACCTGCGCGAACCCGAGGGCGCCTTCCCCGCCCTGGCCGACGAGATGGCACAGGCCAGCCGCCTGACCGCCGACGAGCTGCGCCGGCTGCTCGACGGTGCCGAGCCTCCGCTGGTCCTGGACGTGCGCAACGCCGCCGAGCGCGAGGAGGGCTTCATCGAGGGGTCGTCGCACATCCCGCTGGCCGAACTGGCCCGCCGTATCGACGAGATACCGGCCGGCCGGCCCCTGGTCGTGCACTGCGCGGGCGGCCACCGCTCCTCCATCGCGGCCAGCCTGCTGCGCCACAAGGGCCGCACCGACGTCTCCGACCTGCTCGGCGGCTACGGCGCGTGGCTCGCCCTGATGGCCTCGGCCGAGGTCTGATCCACCGCGGGCGGGCGGTGACCGGAGGCACCGGCCGCCGCCCGCCCGCTTCGAAGAACACCGAGGAACGTCCGTGGCCGCGGCGGCGGGAGCCGGGGCCGGCAGACCGCCCCGGAGGCGTGCGACCTGATCGTCGGTCTCGGGCCGGACCAGCTCGCCGCCGCCGGATCCGTCACCAGGGCGCACGGCGGCGCGGAAGCCGCCGGGCGATCACCCGTCGACCGGGGCGCGGCGAGCGAGCGCCCGGGTCCCGCGCCGACGATCAGCACGTCCGAGGGCGCCGTCGTGAATCCACGGCGGTACCCCGGACGCCTCGGTCCGGCATCCGGGCAGGGCTTGGAGTCACCTCGCCACGGAAGCGGATGATGTGCGGGTCGGTCGTGCGTGCTCAGCCCGTCCTCGTCCCCCGGAAGCGGTGACTGCGTGTGCCGCAAGCGCGTCTGGACCAAGGTCCGCACCCACGTCGCTGCGGGCGCGGTGATCGGGTGCTGAAGCCTCGTCAGGAGGGGCCGGGTCGGCGCCGACCCGGGTGCGCCGCCGTCGGGCAGTGTGGTGCGTCGCCCGGACGGCGCCCCTGTTGTCCGCCGACCGTCGCGGCCTCGCCCGGCGGCCGCATCCGGTCTGCCCCGATCCCCCTGGGCGCGGGCCGTTCGTGGGCCGGGCCGGCGGACGCCGTCCGCAAGGCGCGCCAGGCGTGTTCGGTCAGGGGCAGGGTGGTGGCTGTTGCCAGGCAGATCGCCCACTGAGCGAGGCTGAGGGGGACGGTGTCGAAGATGCCCTGGGCGAACGGCACCTGTACGGCGATGACCTGAAGGGTGAGGACCGCGGCCAGGCAGATCCACAGGATGCGGTTGTGCAGCTGGTGGCGGCCCAGGACGGGACCGTCCTCGCTGCGGGCCGTCAGGGCGTTGAGGAGCTGGAAGAGGACGAAGACGGTGAAGGCCATGGTGGCCGCGGTCGCGGCACCGGTGAGGTGACGGGCGGCGGCGAAGACGGCCAGAGTGCCGACGGCCATGACCGCGCCGGAGCGGCTGACGGCGGCCAGGCGGCGGACGTTCAGGATGCGCTCACCGGGCGGGCGGGGCGGGCGACGCATCACGTCGGCCCGTGGGGGATCGATGCCGAGGGCCATGGCGGGCGGCCCGTCCATGATGATGTTGACCCACAGCAGCTGGATCGCGGACAGGGGTGCGGGCAGTCCGGCCAGCACGGTCGCGAGCAGCGTGAGGATGGCTCCGATGTTGGTGGACAGCTGGAAGCGGACGAAGGTGACGATGTTGTCGTAGATGGAGCGGCCCTCGCGCACCGCGTGGACGATCGTGGAGAAGTCGTCGTCGGTGAGCACCATGTCGGCGGCCTCTTTGGCGACGTCGGTGCCGGTGATGCCCATGGCGACGCCGATGTGGGCGGCCCGCAGGGCGGCGGCGTCGTTGACACCGTCTCCGGTCATGGCCACGATGTGGCCGCGCTCGGACAGGGCCCGGACGATGGTGACCTTGTGCTCGGGGGCGACGCGGGTGAAGACGCCGATGTCCTCGATGCGGTCCGCGAGGTCCTGCTCGCTCATCCGGGCCAGTTCGGTGCCGGTGACGACGTGCCCGGCGATGCCGAGTTCGCGGGCGACGGCGACGGCGGTGTCGGCATGGTCCCCGGTGACCATTTTGACGGTGACACCGGCGGCCCGGGCGAGGGCGACGGCGTCGCGGGCCTGGGGGCGGGGCGGGTCGGTGATCCCGGCGATCGCGGTCAGGGTCAGCCCCGTCACCTCGTCAGGGTGCGGCTGTTCGGTGACCGCGGTGGCGGCTCCGAGGACGCGCAGGCCCTGGTCGGCCATCCGCCGGGCGGCGTCGGTGACCTCACGGCGGCGCTCCGCGTCGAGTGGGGCGGGGCCGTGTCCGGTCAGGACCTGGGTGCAGCGCTCCAGGAGGACGTCGACGCCTCCTTTCGCGTGGACGCGGGTGCGGCCGTCGGCGTCGGTGTGGAAGGTGGCCATGTACTTGGCGGCCGGGTCGAAGGGCACCTCGCCGTGGCGTGGCGTACCGGTGCGCAGGGCTTCGATGTCCAGGCCCGTCTTGGCGGCCAGTAAGAGCAGGGCCGCCTCGGTGGGATCGCCGATGACGCCGTCCCGGGTGAGGCGGGCGTCGTTGCACAGGGCGAACGGCCGCACCGCGTCGTGCAGTTCCGCGGTGTGCCGGCCGTCGGCGGAGCGCACGGTGCCGGCGGTGTCGTAGCCCTCGCCGGTCACGTCGTACAGGCGCCCCGCGGCCCACAGGGCGCGGGCGGTCATCTGGTTCAGGGTCAGGGTGCCGGTCTTGTCGCTGCAGACCACGGTCGCCGAGCCCAGCGCCTCCACGGCGGCCAGGCGTTTGACGATGGCGCCGTGGCGGGCCATGCGGTAGACGCCCATGGCCAGGGTGAGTGCGAGAACGGCAGGCAGTCCTTCAGGGATCGCCGCGACCGCCAGGGCCACCGCCCGCAGCGCGAGGTCGGCCAGGTCTTCGCCGCGGATGAGGGCGACCAGCGCGTAGGCGGCTACGGCGACGCCGCTGACCAGGGCCAGGCGTCGGCCCAGGCTGTCCATCTGAACCTGCAGCGGGCTGGGCGGTTCGCTGCCCGTACGCAGCGCCTCCGCGATCGTGCCGACCTCGGTGCCCATGCCGGTGGCGGTGACGACCATCTCGGCGCGGCCGCGGGTCAGCGCGGTGTTCATGAAGAGCATGCCGGTGCGCTCGGCGACCGGCAGGGGCTCGTCGCCGCCGGCCGTGCTGGGCGCGGCCGTCTTGGCGACCGGCCGGGACTCGCCGGTCAGCACGGCCTCCGCGGCCTCCACGGAGGCTGCGATCATCAGCCGCCCGTCGGCCGGGACTCGGTCGCCGGCTTCCAGGAGGACCACGTCGCCGGGTACCAGGGCGCCGGCCGCAGTCACCTTCACCTGGCCGTCGCGGCGGACCCGCGCGGTGGGGACCAGCATCAGGCGCAGCGCTTCCAGGCTGTGCTCGGCGCGGCGTTCTTGCAGATAGCCGATGGTGGCGTTGACGAGGAGGACGACGGCGATGACGAGGGCGTCCTTGACGTCGCCGATGATTCCGGCGACTACGGCGGCGACCAGCAGGATGCCGATCAGCCAGCTGCGGAACTGGTCCAGCAGGCGGAGCCACTGCGGTCGGCGGGCCGGTTCCGCCAACTCGTTGGTCCCCCACTCGCCGGTCCGCTGCTCGACGTCCGCTGTGGTCAGGCCCGTGGCCGGGTCCACGCGAAGCAGGTCCGCCACCTCGGTGGCCTCCCGCCGGCAGGCGTCCGCCACCAGCTGCGGGGGTGTCCGCGCCGGCGGGGCGTGGGGGCCGGCCGTGACGGGAGGCTGCTGAGACACGGTCACTCCTTGCCGCGGACGACGGTGACGGGGCAGTACGCGTGATGCAGGAGTGCCTGACTGACCGACCCCAGCAGCAGCCCCGCGAACCCGCCACGCCCCCGCGCGCCGACCACCACCAGTTGGGCGGACCGGCTCGCCTCGATCAGCGTCTCCCGTGTCCTGCCGTGCACCGCTCTGTGCTCCACGGCCACCTCCGGGTACCGTTCCCGGCGGCCCGCGAGCGCCTCGGACAGCAGGCGCTCCTCCTCCTGGGCCAGTGCCCCCGGCGGATTCGCGTACGGCGTCGAGGCTTCCTGCGGGGGAGGCAGCGGCGCGTTCCACGTGGTCCAGGCGTGCAGCGCCACCAGGCCGGTCCTGCGCAGCGCCGCCTCGGCAAAGGCGAAATCCACCGCCCGCTCACCAGCGGGCGAGCCGTCCACACCCAGCACGATCGGCCCGGCGGCATTCGGCTGCTCACGCACCACCAGCACCGGACACCGGCCGTAGGCCGCCAGATGTACCGCCGTCGACCCCACCAGCAGCCCGACGAACCCGCCCATCCCCCGGGATCCGACCACCACGAGCTCAGCGGCACGTGACTGGGCCTCCAGGACCGTCAGCGGCTCACCGTTGACGACGGCATGACTGACATCGACCTCCGGTGCCGCCGCCCGAGCACGAGCCACTGCCTCGGCGACCAGGTGTTCGACCATGTTCCGGATGCCGCCCTCCGGCGGGCCCAGTGACGACGGGCCCATGGGCACGTGCATCGCGGGCCAGACGAACGCATGCACCACCCTCAGCCGCGCCTCGCGCAGCCGAGCCTCCCGGGCCGCCGCATCCACTGCGACGAGACTCGATGCCGACCCGTCCACGCCCACGACCACCAGCCCACTCGTCACCATGTCTCCCGCCTCCAGATGTCAGCGCCCCGCCTTCTCCAGGCTCACCCCGGCCGTCCCGCGCCGCCATGGGGCTTGACGGCCGCTGCCAGGGCCACCTGGCACCTACCGTGGCCTCCCTGCGAGCGTCTCCAGGGGCCCGCTACGGCCGCTTCGTGGCGCAGTCGTCCTCGGCACGCTCCAGGACCACGGCTGCCGGCGAGAGCGGCCGCGAGACGGCTCGGCAAGGGGCGCGGCGGCCGAGGAAGCCCTGCATGAACGGGTCGGCATCGCGTCTCGTCGCAGTGACCGCGGTTCGCGGATGAGCTGAGCGAGGATGCCGCCTGTCCCGAGCGCCTGTGCCGCGCCCGGCCTTCAGAAAGGGGGCCGGTGGCCCCGTTCACGCTCATCGCCGCCCGATGACAAGGGGTGCCGTGGGCCGGGAGCCGTGGGCCGGGATGCGGTCTCGTCGGGCCGCCACCACGATGAAGACATGGTTCCTGTCGGCCCTGCCGACCGTTTCGACGCCTTCCGGGCCCTGGCGGGCCGGCACGGACGGGCCGGAGACGAGCTGATCGAGTCGTTGGCCCAGGCCCGGGCCGCCACCTCGGACGGCCCGGAGGTCTGGGCACCGTCCACGGCGGCCCGCGCCGGACTGCCCGGCGCCGCCGGACTCGGACCGGCCGCCTACTACGCCGACCTCGCGGCCCCGCACGGCCGCCGGCACGTCCGGGTGTGCGCCGCGACGGCGTGCTTCGCGGCGCAGTGCGGACGGCACCTCGTCGACGTGGCGAACGAGCTCGGGGTCGCGCCCGGCACCTGCTCGCCGGACGGTGCCGTCTCGGTGCAGGAGGTCCGTTGTCTCGGCTACTGCTACACGGGGCCCGCGGCGCTCGACGGCGACGTGCCGTGCACAGGTCCCGGCCTCGCCGCCCAGCTCGCGGCGCGGGAGCCGCCCTGGGCGCCGGTGATCCCCGCGAGCGACGACACCGGCGATCCGGTCCTGCTGGGAGGTGTGCTGGCAGGTGAGTCCGCGTGGCGGGTGTGGCCGGAGACCGTCACGACGGCCTCGGCGGAGGACGTCCGCCGGGAGGTCGCCGTGTCGGGGCTGCGGGGACGCGGTGGCGCGGGTTTCCGGGTGGCGGCGAAGTGGGAAGCGGTCGGCCGCGCGCCTGACTGCGTGGTGGTCGCCAACGGCGACGAGGGCGATCCGGGGTCGTACGCCGACAGGCTGCTCATGGAGGCCGACCCGGGGCGGGTGCTGGAGGGGCTGGCCCTGGCCTGCTTCGCGTGCGGTGCCCGCCGGGGCGTGGTGCTGGTGCGCTCCGAGTACCCGGCCGCTCTGGCGCGGATGCGCGAAGCGGTGCGTCAGGCGTACGCCGGGGGCCATCTCGGCCCGGAGGTGCACGGTACGGCCGTCGGCCTGGACATTCGGATCGTCGCGGGCGCCGGCTCCTACGTCGCGGGTGAGGAGACGGCGCTCATCGCGGGGTTGGAGGGTGGTCGTGGCTGCGCCCGCGCCCGGCCTCCGTATCCGACCGAGCACGGCCTGTGGGACGCGCCGACCGTGGTCAACAACGTCGAGACGCTGGCGGCCGTCCCATGGATCGTGCGGCGCGGCGGCGCGGCCTACGCCCGGCGCGGCACACCCGCCGAGACGGGGACCAAACTGGTCTGCCTCTCCGAACGGTTCGCCCGGCCGGGTTGCCACGAGGTCGAGATCGGCACACCGGTGCGGCGGATCGTCACCGAACTCGGCGGTGGTCTCAAGGACGGGGCCGTCCTTGCCGCATTGCAGGTCGGCGGGCCACTGGGCGGCTTCCTCGCCCCGGACGCACTGGACGTCCCCCTGTCGGAGGAGGGGCTGTCGGCCCGGGGGGCCTCCCTCGGCCATGCCGGCCTGGTCGCCTTCGACCGGCGCACAGCCCCGCGGGAGGTGCTGCGGCACGTCTGGGAGTTCGCCGCGGCCGAGAGCTGCGGTGCGTGCTCTCCGTGCCGGGTCGGCTCGCGCCGCGGCCTGGAGTGGGCATCCGGTGGCGCGCCGCCGGACCGGGAGTGGGCGCGGCTGTCCCGGGTGCTGGCCGAGGCCAGCCTGTGCGCGTTCGGGCGCCGGATCCCACCGGCCGTGCGCAGCCTCGCCCGCGCCTACGGAGAGGACCGGCCGGCGGGATGGGACCCGTGACCGCGGTCGGCATCGAGGTCGACGGCACCGGGCTTGAGGTGCCCGAGGGCACGTCCCTGCTCTCGGCCGCCCTGGCGGCCGGGGTCGAGCTGCCCGCGCTGTGCTCCGACGACCGGCTCAGCCCTGCCGGTTCCTGCCGTACGTGTCTGGTGCGGGCCGGTGGCCGCGTCGTGGCCGCGTGTGTCACACCCGTCTCCCCCGGCGTCCGCGTCGAGACCGCCACCGCCGATCTCGACGCTCTGCGCAGGGACGCGGTGGAACTCATCGCCTCCGCTCTGCCGCCCCGGGCACTGGCCGACGGCAACCCCGGCGAACTCGCCCGTATCTGCCGGTCCATGGGCATCGCCCCCGAGACGGCACGGGGTGCCGGAGGCCGCGGCGGGGACGACTCCCACCCGTACGTCCGTCTCGACCGGGACCTGTGCATCGCCTGCGGCCGATGTGTGCGGATGTGCTCCGAGGTGCAGGGCACCTTCGCCCTCACCCTGGTCGGCAGAGGCGGTGACACGGTCGTGGCCCCCGGCACCGGCGGGCCCTGGGCCGAGTCGGACTGCGTCGCGTGCGGCGGCTGCGTCGACACCTGTCCCACGGGGGCGATCACCCAGCCGGGGCCCGCGCGCGGACTCACCTCCGGCATCCGTCCCGCGGCCGCGCCGACGCGCACCACCTGCGGCTACTGCGGCGTGGGCTGTGCCCTCGACGTGGTCGTCCGGGAGGGCGGGATCGCCGCGGTGCTGCCCGCCCGGGACGGCCCGGTCAACCACGGGCACGCATGCGTGAAGGGCCGCTTCTCCCACGGTTTCCGCACCTCACCCGAACGGCTCACCCGGCCGCTTCTGCGGCGCGGCGGCGTCCTGGAACCCGTCGGCTGGGACGAGGCACTGGCCCACACCGCCCGGGCACTGCGCGCGGCCGTCGACGCCGGCGGCCCCGACGCCGTGGCGGCCATCTCCTCCGCCCGCGCCACCAACGAGGACAACTACCTGATCCAGAAGTTCATGAGGGTCGTCCTCGGCACCAACAACGTCGACAACTGCTCCCGCCTGTGCCACTCCCCCTCGGCCGCCGGCCTCACGGCGTCCTTCGGCCTCGCCGGCGGCACCGACAGCTTCGACGACGTCCAGCGGGCCGACTGTCTGCTGGTGGTCGGGGCCAATCCCGTCGAGGCCCACCCGGTCGTCGGAGCGCGACTGCTCAACCGCGTGCTGCACGGCGCCGCGCTGATCGTCGCCGACCCGCGCACCGTCGGCCTCGCCCGGCACGCCGACGTCCACCTGCGGCCCCGCCCCGGCACCAACGTCGCGCTCTTCCACGGGCTCGCCCACATCCTGCTCGCCGAGGGGCTGACCGACGAGGAGTTCCTGCGCGAGCGGGCCACCGGACTGCCGGAACTGACCGCGCTGCTGGCCGGCTACCCGCCCGAACGGGTCGCGGAGCTCACCGGCGTACCGGCCGCGGACCTGGTCGCCGCCGCCCGCCGGTACGGAAGGGCCGAGCGGCCGGCCATCGTCTACGGCCTGGGCGTCACCGAGCACCTGCACGGCACCGACGGCGTGCGGGCCCTGGCCAACCTGGCGATCCTGCGCGGCGCCGTAGGAAGCGACCGCGGGTACGGGGTCAACCCGCTGCGCGGTCAGAACAACGTCCAGGGCGCCTCGGACATGGGCGCGCTGCCGGACGTCCTGCCCGGGTACGGCAAGGTGACCGACCCGGCCGTCCGTGCGCGGGCGCAGGACGTCTGGGGCATACGGGTGCCCGAGCGGCCGGGACTCCGTATCCCGGACATGTTCACCGCCGCACGGGCCGGGGACCTGCGGGCGCTGTGGGTCATCGGTGAGGACGTCCGCGCCACCGATCCGGACACGAACCGGGTCACCCGAGCCCTGGACACCTGCCCCTTCGTCGTCTGCAACGAGCTGTTCCTGTCCGAGACCGCCCGGCATGCCGACGCCGTGCTGCCCGCCGCCTCGTGGCTGGAGAAGGACGGCACCTTCGTCAACTTCGACCGCCGGTTCCAGAGGGTCCGCCCCGCCGTGCCGCCCCCCGGAGGGACCCGCACCGACTTCGACATCGTGCGCGCCCTCGCCGCCGCCATGGGAACCGACCTCGGCTGCGCGACTCCCGCCGAGGCGCTCGCCGAGTGCGGCCGCCTCGCGCCGGTCTTCGCCGGTCTCTCCCACGACCGGCTGGACCGCGAGGGCGCCGTGCCGTGGCCCTGCCCCGACCCCGGCCGGCCGGGTGAGGCCAAGCTGTACACGGAGCGGTTCGCCACGCCGGACGGCAGGGCCCGCCTCGCCGCCGTCCCCTACCTCCCGCCCGGCGAGGAACCGGACGACGACTACCCCCTGCTCCTGGTCACCGGCCGGCGCTGGGCGCACTACAACTCCGGGAGCATGACCCGGCGCGGCGGAAACCTCGCTCTCGATCCGGTCGACTTCCTCGACGTCCACCCCGACGACGCCGGCCGGTACGGTGTGCGCGACGGCGTCCCGGTCGCGGTGGAGAGCCGGCACGGCCGGGCCGGACTCGTCGCCCGCGTCAGTGAACAGACGGCTCCCGGCCAGGTCTTCTGTTCCTTCCACTTCCCCGCGAGCGGGGTGAACCGCCTCACGTCCCACCACGCCGACACCGTCACGTCCTGCCCCGAGTACAAGGTCACTGCGGTCCGGCTGGCCATGCCGTGACGACGGTGGTCCAAGGCGCTCGGCGACGGCCACCGGCACCCACCGCGCTGCTGATCCCCGGAGGCGACGAGGCGACGCCATGGGTGGAGCCCCCGAGACGGTGCCCGGGACGGGCCGGTTGGGGCTCGCCGTCCTATAATTGAAGAGTTCTTCAATTGGTTAGTTGCGTTGACAGACAGATGATCACGGAGTGGAGGTCGGGGTGGGAACAGTCGTCGAGGCGTTGCTGGCGCGGGTGCGGGCGGCCCGGTCCGCTCTGGCGGCCGCCCGGGAGGCCGAGGACCCCTACGCGGTCGCGGTCGCGCAGGACGAGCTGGATGACGCGGTGCGGTTCGCCCGCAGGCACGGGCTCGACGTCGAGTCGGCAGAACCGCACGAGGGGTGATCGGGATGCCGGTTCCGCTGTACGAGGCGAAGGCGGAGTTCTTCCGAATGCTCGGGCATCCGGTGCGGATCAGGGTGCTGGAGCTGCTGCACGACGGGCCGAAGCCCGTACGCGGCCTGCTGTCCGCCATCGAGGTCGAGCCGTCGAACCTGTCGCAGCAGCTGGCGGTGCTGCGCCGCTCCGGGATCGTCACCGCCACCCGGACCGGCTCCACCGTCGTGTACGAGCTGGCCGGCGGGGACGTGGCCGACCTGCTGGCGGCGGCACGCCGGATCCTGTCCGTGCTGCTGGCCGGCCAGCAGGAGCTGCTGGAAGAGCTCCGGTCCGCGGACGCGGCCCGGTGAGGAGTGGGCACCGGTTCGCATGCCGTCACAGGCCAGGTGGACATGCAGAGCGCAGGACAGGGAGACGGCATCGTGAGTGATGGAGCCGAGGCGGCCGAGCAGCCCGGGAACACGAAGGACGGGGGGAAGGTCAGGGACCGTGAGTGGCGGATCGAGCGCGGTGTCGCGATCCGGGCGGGCTTCTACATCTTCGGCACTCACCTGTTCGCCGGGTTCGTGTGGCTGCTCTTCTATCTCGGCGAGCACGCGCACAAATAGCCACGTCGCCGGGGTTCCGGGCGCCCCCGAGCAGAGCGTCCTCGCCCCGAGCCTGGGGCCGAACGGCCCTGTTCAACCGCTGGGACACCGGTGAAGCTGTGGCGGGGACCGGCCGGCGGACGGCCGTTCCTCTCCCGCGGCCGGGCCGCCCAGGCGCTTCCTCCTGGGCGGCCCGGCCTGGGCGCGGCGTGCGGAATTCTTCGCTCGGCCAGGTGCGGTGAGTGGCGTGCATGAGGGAGAAAGGACTGCCGAGGTTGATTGCTGTGGTGGGGCATGAGGATCTCGCGCCCTGGACCCTGGCCCTGCTGGAGGAAGAGCTGCGCGCGCGGCTGGCCCGGTGTGCGGAGGCCGGGTGGACGGGTCTGGTCCGGGTCGGGCAGGGGCTGCCGGTGGCGTTCGGACGAGCCGCGAAACAGGCCGGGCTGGCGCTGGTGACCGTGGTGCCCACGCTGAACCGGGTGCCCGCGCTGCTGCGGGAGCGGGAGTGGCGGGCGGCCGGGGAGTTGCTGCTGCTGTCCGAGCAGGTGCGGCTGCTGGAGTACGACCCGGCGGACCGGGACGCCTGTGTGGGCGCCGACGAGCGGCTGCTGCGGGCCTGCGCCCGGGTGCTGGCGATCTGGGACGGCACCGCGTCCAACGGCCGTGACCGTACCGCGCACCTGGTGGCGTACGCGCGCAGTCACGGTATCGACGTCGAGGTGCTGTGGCCCGCCGGCGCCGAGCGGGTACGGGACGAGGTGGCGCAGGAGCCGTCATGACGGCCGGTACGCCGCCTCGGGTCCGCACGGCTGGGCTGGGCCGGGACGAGGCGCGGAGACCGCCGGCCGGGGCGCCGCCGGGACGCGTGGTCACCGCTCGGCGTCGCGGACGGGGCTGAAGGTCGCCGCGAGCTCGGCTCTGTTCCCTCTCCGGCTCGGGCGGGGCGGCCTCGGCCACCCTGCCCGGTGTCGCGGATCTTGCGGGCGGCCACCGGTCGAGGGCCGTCGCTACGACGGCGGTTTCGCCGGCGTCTGAGCGGCCCGCAGGTCGGCGAGAAGTTCGGCCTGCCCGGCGAGCACTCCGGACAGGATGGTGCGGGCGACGCGGAGCAGCTCGGCGATCTGCGGGCTGACCAGGGAGTAGTACACGGTGGAGCCCTCCTTGCGGGTGACCACCAGATTCGCGCGGCGCAGCACCGCGAGCTGCTGCGACAGGTGAGCCGGCTCGATGCCCACCTCGGGCAGCATCTCCGCCACCGCGTGCTCGCGCTCGCTCAGCAGCTCCAGAACCCGGATACGCGCGGGATGCCCCAGCGTCTTGAAGAACTCGGCCTTCAGTTGGTACAGCGGCGTGCTCATCGTGCCGTCCCCTTCCCGGCTGAGCAGCACGGCCGTGCCGGCCGGTCCTCGCTGCGTCGCATCCGCCCACTCGTCACACCCATGCGGCCCATCCTCGCCTGCGGCATCGGCCAAGCCGAATCCGCGCACGAGAACCCGGACCACCCGACAGAAGATATTACAACCTCGCCAATTGCCAAGATCGGAAACCTTGGAGGCGGTGCGGCAGGCTCCCGCGGGATCGGCTTCCCGCCGCGGCGCCGCCTGTCGGTTCGGAAGAAGGGGTTCATAAGGGAAGGGTGATCCAGATGCTCTTGCCCCTGCCGTCGGCATCCGCCCGCACGATCGCGGTGCCGCCCAGGCCGAGGGTGAGTTCCATGACGGTGGCCAGGCCGCCCGTCCCGGTGCCGGTGACCGAACCGTAGAGAGGCGGCTGACAGGGGTGGCGGTCGTGCACGGCGAAGGCCAGACAGTCGCCACCGGCCGCGAAGATCACGGTCATCTGCGGAGAGAGTCCCGCGGCGTGCCGGACGCTGTTGGTGACCAGCTCGCTGAGGATCAGCAGGGCCGGACCGATGGTGGGGTGGCGCGCACTGATGCCCCACTCGTTCAGAGCCTGTTCGGCGGTCTGACGGGCGGTGCGGACCGCGGCCGGCAACGTGGGCAGTGTGAGCACGTGCCGGTGGGGCAGGGCTTCGAGCCGGGTGTTCATCAGGTCTCCGCACGGGCGAGGCGGAATCCGCTCACCGTCTTGGGTTGCAGGCGCAGCAGGGTGTCGTGCGGGCCGTGGCTCCAGCCGGCGAGGGTGCGCTGGTAGTGGGCGACCTCGTCGGGATCGGTGATCACGTCGACCGGGCCGGCGACGGTGACGCTCCAGCCGGTGCCGGTCGCCGCGCGGACCTCGTCCACCTGGTAGGTCGCGGTGGCGGGGACCGCGGCGGCCGGCGCGGGCGCGCGTACCACCAGGCGGCCGTACTCCCACCGATGCCGGCCGGGCCGGACGACGGTGAGGTCCCGCCGGCTGTACACCAGCCGGCCCAGCGCGCTGCCCTCCAGCAGCCACAGGGCCTCGGCACCGGAGACCTCGACCATGCGCAGCAGGGCGGGCGCAGTGCTCATCCGGCGGTCTCCTCCGCATCCTCGATGACGGACCGGGACGTGCGGGCCGGGAACGGCGGCACGACACCGGCGCTCTCCAGGTAGAAGCGGGCGCCCTGGATGGCCTCGGGCGTGGTGGCGTACTCGCGCCCCTCCAGACGCAGCAGCTCCAGCGCGCCGACGGAGTCGAGGACCTGCCGCTGGCCCGGACGTATGCCGGAGGTCATGACGACGACGCCGCGCCGGTGCAGCTTCGCCACCGCGTCCTTGAGGACCAGGGCCCCGGTGGCGTCGATGGTGGTCACCCGGGACATACGAAGGATGACCACGCGCACGTCGGCGACCTCGGTCAGTTCGAGAAGGAAGCGGTGGGCGCCGGCGAAGAACAGCGGGCCGTCGATCCGGTACGCCACGATGTGTTCCGCGAGCAGCGCGTGCTCCTCGGCACTGTGGTCGCCGCGGTCGAGGGGCACCTGATCGAGTCGCGCCTGCACGGCCACCGCGCGCAGTGCGAGCGCGCCCGCGACCGCCAGGCCGATGATCACGGCGTACACGAGGTCGAGCGCGAGGGTGGCGACGGCGGTGAGCACGAGAATCAGGGCGTCGGAGCGGGTGGCCCTGGCCATGGCGCGCAGGGAGCCGACCTCGACCATGCGGACGGCGGTGGCCAGCAGCACACCGGCCAGCGCGGCGAGCGGGATCTTGGAGACGAGGGGGGCGGCGGCG
The DNA here is from genome assembly GCF_040686075.1 of Streptomyces sp. NPDC086519. NCBI lineage: Bacteria > Bacillati > Actinomycetota > Actinomycetes > Kitasatosporales > Streptomycetaceae > Streptomyces > Streptomyces sp. NPDC086519. The sequence goes on along the minus strand of NZ_JBFBJL010000004.1, from coordinate 38,577 downwards.
AAGACGATCACCGCGAGGACCGCGGCGTGGGTGAGCGCGGCCAGCCGGGAGCTCGCGCCGGTACGGACGTTGACCGCCGTGCGCGCGATCGCGCCGGTCGCCGGTACCCCGCCGAACAGCGGGGCGGCGATGTTGGCCAGGCCCTGCCCGAACAGTTCGCGGTCCGGGTCGTGCTTCTGCCCCACCGTCATGCCGTCGGCGACCGAGGCCGACAACAGCGACTCCAGTGCGGCCAGTGCCGCCACCGCGACGGCCGGGGCCAGCAGGGAGCCGAGCGCCCCGGGGTCGAGGAAGGACAGCGAGGGAGCCGGGAGCCCGGCCGGCAGATCACCGATCGGCTTGGCGGCGCCCAGGCCGGCGACCTGCGTCACGACGGTGGCCCCGATCACCGCGACGATGGAGAACGGCACGGTCGGGCGCAGGCGGGCACCCACCAGCATGACCACGGCCACCGCGACCGCGAGGCCGACGGCGGTCCAGTTCGGGGATCCGGCGAACTCCTCCACCGCCCGCCAGGTCACCACCAGTACGCGATCGCCCTCGGGCTTGGGCACCCCGAGCGCGTTCGGAATCTGCTGCAAGCCGATCACGCAGGCGATGCCGAGCGTGAAGCCCTCCACGACCGGCGCGGGAATGTACTGCATGTACTTGCCGGCCTTGAGCAGGGCGAGCACGACGAGCATCACGCCGGCCATCAGGCCCACCGTGAGCACCCCGGACGGCCCGTGCTGCGCGACGATCGGCACCAGCACCACGGTCATCGCACCGGTCGGCCCGGACACCTGAAGATTCGAACCGCCGAACACCGCGGCGAGCGCACCGGCGACAACCGCGGTCGCGAGCCCCGCCTCGGCGCCGAGCCCCGAGGAGACACCGAAACCAAGCGCGAGCGGCAGCGCGACGATGGCCACGGTCAGCCCCGCAAGGAGGTCCCGGCGCGGGTCACGGCCCATTTCCGCCAGGTCGGCACGGCCGGGCAGCAGAGCGGCGATCCGGCCCCGGACCCGGGTGAACACGGACGTCATCGCGCGGCGACCTCGGCTTCCCGGAGTTCGGCCAGCAGCTTGTTCTGCCCGGCCAGCACCTCGGTCAGGATCCGCCGTGCGGCACCCAGCAGGCCGGCGGCGTCCCCGCTCGCGAGCGCGTAGACCACCGTCGAGCCCTCGCGCCGGGCGCTGACGATGCCCGAGCGGCGCAACACCGCCAGTTGCTGCGACAGGCCCGAAGGCTCCACCCCGATGGCTGTGAGCAGGTTCCGGACCGGCATCGGCCCGTCCTGCAGGAGCTCCAGCACCCGGATCCGCATGGGGTGCCCCAGCATCCGGAAGAACTCGGCTTTGGCCTGGTACAGCGGAACGGACACGGCTCCTCGACTTCCCGACTACCTACAGACACGGTAAACACAGCATCTAGCCAATTGCGAAATTTTGCAATTCGGCAGGTGTTCGTCGCTCCGGGTGGAAGCCGTCGATGCGGCACGTACGGGGTTCGCCTGCCCTTCTCGTCGGCGAAAGGGCCTGACCGTCGGCGTGGGAGTCAGGTCAGTGGCGTGAAGTGGACCAGGATCCGGCCCGTGTTCACCGTGTCGATCTCCACACGGTCGTACAGCTTCCTGATGTGCCTCTGGCCGAGGAAGGCGAGGACGCGTCCCTTGAGCTGCCCGGTGCCCTTTCCGTGAATGATCTGCACGACGGGCTCCCCCGTGCGTTTCGCCTGGAAGACGATCTGCCGCAGCGAGAGTTCGATGTCACGGTTGTTCCGGAAGACCGGGTGCAGATCCAATGTCAGCAAGGTGCTACCTCCCGCTGCCGCCACCTGTGACGTCCTGACCGAGTGTGCCATGCGGCGCCCGGCCGGGACCCCGACGGGTGCGCTCGCGCGAGCGCCGGTCGATCGCTGCCCTTCCCGCGCCGGACGGCTCGACACCGCCGTTCTGCGAGAGAGCCCCGGCTCGCAAACGCAGGCACAGGTCGCGGTGCCGATCTGCTCGAACGCTGGTGCGTTCCCACACTGTCGGCGCTCGCTCGTCGTCGATGTGCCGCTCATGCTGCTCGGGAACGGCGCGCCTTTCCGGCACCGGGCACAGGAGCCGGCATCCGTTTTCCGCGCCCTCGGCTCGCAACCGCGCTCCGCTCGGGCGGCTGACGGCCGGGCCGGTCGGTGTGTCGGCGGACGGTCTCGGGACAATCGTGGCCATGACCGACCGAATGTCCGATGCCGAGAGCCGTCTGGCCAGGATCGAAGGGCTGCTGGAGAGCGGCGAGCGCGATGTGGTGCCGGCGTGGCGCCGGGCGACACAGGGCGAGCCGCGGTGGGCGGTGACCGCCGTGATCTTCGTGGCGATCGCCCTCCAGCTGATGCTGCCGCACCGGCTCGCCCCCCAGCCCTACTGGGCCCTGCCCGTCCTGGAGGTGGTGCTGCTGGCCGGCCTCATCGCCGGCAACCCCCGGCGGGTCGAGCCCCGCACCCGGTGGCTGCGGGTGCTGGGGCTGGTCCTGATGGGCGTGATCAGCCTGGCCAACGGCTGGGCGGCGGTCCGGCTGGTGGTGGGGCTCGTGAACGGCAGCGAGGGCATGGACGCCGGGCCGCTGCTGCTGACCGGCGGTGGCATCTGGCTGACGAACATCATCGTGTTCGCCCTCTGGTACTGGGAGTGGGACCGGGGCGGGCCGATGGCACGGGTCCTCGGCCAACACCAGTTTCCCGACTTCCTCTTCGTGCAGATGCAGAATCCGGAAACGGCGCCGCCCGACTGGGAGCCGGGCTTTCTCGACTATCTGTACCTGTCCTTCACCAACTCCACCGCGTTCAGCCCGACCGACGTGATGCCGTTGTCGCGCTGGGCCAAGATGCTGATGATGTTGCAGTCCTCCGTCTCCCTGGTGACGGTGGTCCTGGTGGTGGCGCGGGCCGTCAACATCCTGCGCTGAGGGCCGGGCTGCCTTAGGTTCGCCGGTATGAGCGAAGAGGACTCCCTGCGTCTGGTCACGGTCGAGCGCACCGGCACCGGCCGCTTCACCGCGACGAACGCCCGCGGCGGCACGATCACCTTCGGTACCGGCGACGGCACGGAATTCACCCCGGTCGAGCTGCTGCTCGCCGCGATCGGGGGCTGTACGGCGGCGGACGTGGACGTGTCCACGAGCCGGCACGTCGAGCCGACCGCCTTCACCGTCACCGTCAGCGGCCACAAGGTGAGCGACGAGGACGGCAACCGGATGACGGACCTCGCGGCCGCCTTCTCCGTCGCCTTCCCGGACGGCGCGGCCGGCGACCGGGCCCGCGCGATCCTGCCCCGGGCGGTCGCCGTCTCCCACGACCGGCTGTGCACGGTCAGCCGCACGATCGAGGCGGGCACCCCGGTCGCCGTGTCGGCCGAGGAGGTGTGAGGTGCCGTGCGGGGAACACCCGTGACGTCCGCCGGGTCTCCGGCGGCACCGCATGGCGTGACAAGCCGGGCGGGGGTGCCGCGTTGCCATGAGCAGTTCCTGAGCACTGCTGCTCGGCTCCTGAGCACTGCTGCTCGGCGCGCCCACGGTTCCGCCCCCTACAACTCGTCCGACGCCCCGAGGCCGGTCAGTGCGCCGACCGGGTCGAGGTCGGGGGTGCCTCTGGGCCACCAGTCGTCGTGGCCCGGCTCCGACTCGTAGGCGTACCACAGGCCGTCCCGGCCGAAGCGGAGCTGGAGGTGGCCGCCGGGGTGGGTGAGGTGGTTGCGCCACGGCCGGAAGGCCGGGAGGTCGGCGGCGAGCAGCAGCGGCCGGGCCCGGTCGAAACGGCCGGCCGGCGGGTCCCAGGGCTCTTCCAGTACGGCCAGCCCCTCCAGTCCGCCCTGCCGCCAGGCGGCGACCGCGCGCGCCAGGTCGCCCGGGGCGCGGCCGACGGCGTCCGCGAGCGTGGCGTAGAGGGCGCGGGTGGACGCGGTGAGACCGGACCCCGGGCGGGCAGCGGCGAGCCGCACCGCGTCCTGCCAGAGGGTCAGTGCGCCGACCGGGTCGCGTCCGGTGGCGAGCAGGGCGTGGGCGCGGGCCGCCGCGTCGGTGGCCAGCTGGTCCAGCGCGAACGGGTCCGGGCCGCCGGGCACCCCCGGATAGACGGGGGGCTGCTCGGGATGTGCCGGTACCGGCAACGGAGGCGGCAGCGGCGGGAGTTGACGCGGCACGAAAGCCTCGGTCGCCCGGACGCCCGGCAGCGAGACCGGCTGCCGCTCCCGGGCCGCGCGGGCGGCGCTGCGCCGGGACAGCGCGTCGAGCACCTCGCGCTCCCCGCGGCCGCGCAGCAGAAGCAGCACGAACGGGTCGGCGTCCAGCAGCCGCGCGGTCTGGTAGCAGAGGGCGGCCGCGTGCTTGCAGGGGTGACCGAAGTCCGGGCAGCTGCACCGGGGGTCGAGCTCACCTGGCCCGGGCAGCAACGGCACCCCGGTGTCGACGAGGGTCTGCGGCAGCTCCTTGTCGAGCAGCGCGGCGATGTCGGCGGGCCGGTCGGCGGCGGCCTCCAGCAGCCGCTCCCACTCGTCCTCGCCGAAGGTCCGCAGCCGCACCTGCACGCGGTACGGCCGGGGCCGGCTGCCCTGCACATACGCCAGGACCAGTCCGGGGGTCACGGTGATGGCGTCCACGTGCCCGCGCTCGGCGTAACCCCGCCCGCGCACAAGCCGCTTGACGTCCAACGCCCCTTCTTCCAGCGCCCGCACCCACGCGTTGCCCCACCAGGTCTCGGCGAAGCCGGAAGCGCCGGCGGGGTCGCGAGGCACCAGGGAGGGAAGGGCTGCGAAGGTGCGGCGGAGTTCGCCGTCCCGGTGCGGGGTGGCCATGGTGCGCGGGAGGCGAGGCGCCGCGGAGGGGGCTGGGGCCGGAGCTGAGCCCGAGGCCGGGGCCGGGCTCGAAGCCAGGGCCGGAGCTGGGCCCGAGGCTGAGGCCGGGGCCGGGCCCGAAGCTGAGGCCGGGGCCGGGCCCGAAGCTGAGGCCGGGGCCGGGCCCGAAGCTGAGGCCGGGGCCGGGCCCGAAGCTGAGGCCGGGCCCGGAGCCGGGGCTGAGGCCGGGGCGCTCGGCTCCGGACGGGCCGTGGCGGCCGTGGCGGACCGGGGCTCGGGCTCGACAGCGTTCGGCCCCGCGTCGGGCTCGACAGCGTTCGGCTCGACAGCATTCGACTCCACCTCAGGCTCGACAGCGTTCGGCCCCGCGTCGGGCTCGGCGGCGTTCAGCTCGGCCTCGTCCCTCGGCATCCGGAACGCGGTCGCCAGGAACTGCTGAAGGTCACGGGCGGTGCGACCGCGTGCCGCGGTCGCCGGGGCCGGCGAGGGAAATCGCCGTGCCGGGCGGGCCGGTGACTGGTGCGAAGCCTGCGCCGCAGCCGCCTCCTCGGCTCGCCTCGCCTCCGCACGCGCCGCCCGCAGCGCCTCCCGCGCGAGGTCGCCGGGACGACTGCCCGGCCTGACGGCAGCGCGGGCGCCGGTGTCGGCCTGGTCCGCCCGGTCGGCGTCGGCGCGGGACTCGGGACCGGCCTCGGGCCTGCCCCCGGGCTCGGCCTCGGCATCCCGCTGCTCCGCCTCCTTCGCGGCGGCAGCCGCCCGCAGCGCCAGCCGCGCGGCGTCCCCCGGCCTGGGCGCCCGCTCCGCGCGCTCCCCCGCTCCCCCACCCGGAGCCGCCCCGTCGCCCCCGGTCTCCGGCCCGTGCTCCCGCGCCGCCCGCAGCGCACGCCGTGCCGCGTCCCCGGGCCGCTGCTCGCCCTCGCCGCTCATGACGTCCTCCGCAACGACACCAGGTCGGACAGCTCACGGTCCGTCAGCTCGGTCAGCGCGGACTCGCCGGAGCCCAGGATCGCGTCGGCGAGGGCCCGCTTCGACTCCAGCATCTCGGCGATACGGTCCTCGACGGTGCCCTCGGTCACCAGTCGGTGCACCTGGACCGGCTGGGTCTGGCCGATGCGGTACGCGCGGTCGGTGGCCTGTTCCTCCACCGCCGGGTTCCACCAGCGGTCGAAGTGGACGACATGGCCGGCGCGGGTGAGGTTGAGGCCGGTGCCCGCGGCCTTCAGGGACAGCACGAGGACCGGGGTCGCCCCGCTCTGGAAGCGGTCCACCATGCGCTCCCGCTCCGGGACCGGGGTGCCGCCGTGCAGGAGGTCGACCGGGACCGCGCGGGCCTGGAGGTGTGCGGTGATCATGCGGGCCATGCCGACGTACTGCGTGAAGACGAGCGCCGAGCCGTCCTCGGCGAGCACGGTGTCCAGCAGCTCGTCGAGCAGGGTGAGCTTGCCGGAGCGGGCGGCCAGGCCCTCGGCACCGGTCTCTTCCTTCAGGTACAGCGCGGGGTGGTCGCAGAGCTGCTTGAGGGCGCCGAGCAGCTTGAGCACCAGGCCGCGGCGCGCGATGCCGTCCGCCGTCTCGATGGCGAGCATCGACTCACGCACCACCGCCTCGTACAGCGCGGCCTGCTCGCGGGTGAGCGGGACCGGGTGGTCGGTCTCCGTCTTCGGCGGGAGTTCGGGGACGATGCCCGGGTCGGACTTCTTGCGGCGCAGGAGGAAGGGGCGGACCAGGCGGGCCAGCCGGGCCACCGCCGCCCCGTTCTCGTCGGCCCCGCCGTTCTCGACGGCGCGCGCGTGCCGGGCGCGGAAGGACTTGAGCGGGCCGAGGAGTCCGGGGGTGGTCCAGTCGAGGAGGGCCCAGAGTTCGGAGAGGTTGTTCTCCACGGGGGTGCCGGTGAGGGCCACGCGCGCGCGGGTCGGGATGGTACGCAGTGCCTTGGCGGTGGCCGAGTAGGGGTTCTTGACGTGCTGGGCCTCGTCGGCGACGACCATGCCCCAGGGCTGGTCGGCGAGTCTGGCGGCGGTGGCGCGCATGGTGCCGTACGTGGTGAGGACGAAGCCGCCGGTGAGGCCGTCCAGGGTGCGGTCGGGGCCGTGGAAGCGGCGGACCGGCACGCCGGGCGCGAACCGGGCGATCTCCCGCTGCCAGTTGCCGAGCAGCGAGGCGGGGCAGACCACGAGGGTCGGCTCGGTACGGGCCCGCTTCAGGTGCAGGGCGATGACGGTGATCGTCTTGCCGAGGCCCATGTCGTCGGCGAGGCAGCCGCCGAGGCCCAGGGAGGTCATCAGGTCGAGCCAGGCCAGGCCCCTCAGCTGGTAGTCGCGCAGGGTGGCGTGCAGACCGGCGGGCGGCTCGGCCGGCCGGATGCCGGCGGTGAGGCGGTCGCGCAGGGCCGCGAGGACGCCGACGGGGACGGCCTCGACCCGCTCGCCGTCCACCTCGGCCTCGCCGGTGAGCGCCACGGAGAGCGCGTCGACCGGGTCCAGCAGGCCCAGTTCGCGCTTGCGGGCCTTGCGGACGAGGGCGGGGTCGACGAGCACCCAGCGGTCCCGCAGCCGTACGACCGGGCGGTGGGCCTCCGCGAGGGCGTCCATCTCGGCTTCGCTGAGCGGATCGCCGCCGAGCGCCAGCTGCCAGCGGAACTGGAGCAGTTCCTCGCTCTCGAAGAAGCCGGTGCCGTCGGTGGCCGAGCCGGGGGCGGGCCGGACCACGGCCGCGGCGGTCAGGTCCTGGGCCAGGTCCCGGGGCCAGTGCACGGCGACCCCGGCCGCCGCGAGCCTGGTCGCCGCCACCCCGAGCAGTTGCCCCAGCTCCTCCTCGCAGAGCGCGAGCACGTCCGGCACGTCCTGCTCTGCGAGGCGGTCCAGCGGCGGCCACACCCGCGCGGCCCGGCGCACGGCCAGCGCCGCGTCCACCCGTGCGCGGGGGCCGAAGGCCGCGTCGGACCGGCCGGCCCACAGCGCCGCCGCGTCGGTCACCAGGGTCGGGTCGGCCAGGCTGTGCACCTGGACGATCGCCGCTCCCGCGCGGTGCGCGCCCTCGCCGTCGTCGAAGAGGTCGGACGCCGACAGGTCCAGGCGCAGTGAGATCCGCACGCCCGCGTCCATGCCGGCGGCGACCTCCGCAGCCCATTCGTGGGCGTCGGGCAGCCGCTGGGGTTCGCGGGCGGCGAAGGGCCGGCCCGAGGTGTGCGGGGCGGCCGGGGTGCGGGGCAGGGTGTCGGCGACGGCGTCCAGGAAGGAACGGATCAGCGCTTCCGGCTGGGGCAGCAGGAGCGGGCCGGGGCCGGGCAGCGGGACGGCGTGCCCCTCGGCGGGCAGGGCGGCGGCCACCGCGCGCAGGTGGGCGATGTCGGCGGGCTCCAGGGGGCCGGCCCGCCAGGCGTCGTGGCCGGCCGGGGTGAGGCCGGGCAGCAGCCGGCCGCGGGCGGCGAGCCGCAGCGCGTGCAGGGCGGCCGCGCCCCAGCAGGCGGTGGCGGGATGGGCGGCCGGGTCGCGGCGGGCCCGGACGAGCAGCGGGAGGGCGTCGGCGAGCGGCAGGGTGAGCGCGGGCACCTGCCGGCGGCGGACTCCGGTGGCGCCGTGCCGGCGTACGACCGTCAGCTCCTCGGTCGCGGTGCCGGGCAGCGGGTCCCCCTCGGGGTCCCAGAACGCCATCCGGCCCTGGCGGGGGAGGTCGGCGGGCAGGTAGACCGCCGCCAGGCGCACCGGGACGCCGACGTCGGCCTCGGCCGTGGTGCCGCTCATACGTTCTGCCACCTCCCGCCCTCATGTCGGATCAGACGTCTTCGACTGTACGGGCGGGGTCTGACAGTCGGCCCCGGCGACCGGCCGGGGCGGCGGCTCACGGAACGGTGCGCGAGACGACGTAGATCATCGGGTAGTTCGGGTCGGCCGTGTTCACCACCACGTCCTGGGTGGGCGCCGGGTTCTTCTGCTTGCGGGTCAGGCCCGACCAGGGTCCGGGGCCGGTGAACTTCCAGCCGGAGATCTTCTGGTCCCGGGAGCTGATGCTGATGTCGTCCTTCTTGAGCGCGTCCCGGTTGATGCCCATGCCCTCAAGGAAGCTGTCCAGGCCCGCGCTGTTGGTGCGGAACTGGACGTAGAGGCGGCTGGTCTTCCAGTTGTTCGTCTCGTAGTAGGCGATCGTGTCGGCCGGGTGCGGGACCGGCACCTGGTAGAGGCGCCGCTGCACCTTCGACGGCCAGCCCATGGTGAGGCCGATCGCCGAGTACTTGGACTCCTTGTCCTTGCCGCTGTTGCGGCTCTGGTTGGCGGAGATCACCAGATAGCCGGCCGGTACGCCGATGAGCAGCACGATGATGAGCAGGGTGAGCCCCCGGCGGCGGGCCTTGTGCCCCGGTGTCTCGGGCCGGCGCCGCCCTTCCTCCGGGGACGCGGCCTGACGGGGCAGCGCAGCGGTCATGCGGTGTCCCGGGTACGGCGGGCCTCCGCGAACCGCTCGTAGCGCTCGTACCGCTCGACCCGGCGGCGCTTGGCGCGCCGGAACCGGCGGGCGACCAGGCGGGCGAGGTCGGCGGCCCCGACCATGCCCGCCTCGGGGCCCAGCTGGGCGCGCGCGATACGGGCCTCCGGGCGGTAGCCGCGGCCGGTCAGCTGGCGCTTGAACGCGTCCCGCGCGGGGCCGATCAGCAGGTCGTCGGCGGCGGAGACCCCGCCGCCGATCACGAAGCAGGACGGGTCGAGGGCGGCGGCGAGGTTGGCGATGCCGACGCCCAGCCACTGGCCGATGTCCTGGAGCAGCTCGATGCACATCGCGTCGCCCTCGCGGGCCAGCTCGGTGATCATCGGGCCGGTGATCTCGTTGATGTTGCCCTTGACGTGCTCGATGATCCCGTACGCCACCGGGGAGTCGGCCGCGGCCAGCTCCTTGGCCTCGCGGACCAGCGCGTTGCCGGAGCTGTACTGCTCCCAGCAGCCGCGGTTGCCGCACGGGCAGCGGTGACCGCCGGGCACCACCTGCATGTGGCCGAACTCGCCGGCGACGCCGTACTTGCCGCGCTTGACCTGGCCGTCCTCCAGGATCGCGCCGCCGATGCCGGTGCCGAGCGTGATCATGACCAGGTGGTCCTCGCCGCGGCCTGCGCCGAAGCGCCACTCCGCCCAGGCGGCGGTGTTGGCGTCGTTGTCGACGAGGACGGGGACCGAGAGCCGGCCGGAGAGGCGGTCGCGCAGCGGTTCGTTGCGCCAGGACAGGTGGGGGGCGAACAGCACGCGGTTGCGGTCGGCGTCCACCCACCCGGCGGCGCCGATGCCGACGGCGTGCACGTCGTGCCGGTCGGACAGGTCCAGGACCAGTTCGACGATCGTGTCCTCCACGACCTTCGGGCTCTTGGACTTGTCCGGGGTCTCCGTGCGGAGCTTCTCCAGGATGTTGCCGTCGGCGTCCACGACGCCCGCCATGACCTTGGTGCCGCCGATGTCGATACCGACGGTGGGGACGCGCGGGGCCGTCAGGTGGGACCGGCGCTCCCGGGTGCCGACGGTTCGCAGAACCGGGGCTCGGCGGGAGCCGATGGGGGCGGTGAGGTCGCGGTAGGTGCTCATCGGGCTCGATTGTGCCTCACCGTGAGAAAGGGTGCCGTTCGGGGGAGATAAGGAAGGGTGCGCGCCCTTGCCGGGTGCCGGCTGGTGGCGTCGAGAGTCCAGGTCACCTCCGCCTTCAGTCCGCGGTCGGCACGCGCACGGTCACGTTGTCCGGACATTACGACCAGGACGGCGGCGTCTTCAGGACCGTACGAGCAGCTGGAACTCGAAGGAGTAGCGGGTGGGCCGGTAGATGTGGTCGCCGAACTCGACGGCGCGGCCGGTGTCGTCGTAGGTGGTGCGCTGCATGGTGAGCAGCGGGGCGCCTTCCGGCTCGTCGAGCCGCTCGGCCTCGGCGGCCGTGGCGCCGCGCGCGCCGATGGACTGGCGGGCGCTGTGCAGGGTGATCCCGGCGGTCCGCATGAGCCGGTACAGGCCGGTCGCCTCCAGCTGGGCGGTGTCCAGGTCGAGCAGACCGGGCGGCAGGTAGTTGGTGAGGTAGGCCATGGGCTCGCCGTGCGCGAGCCGCAGCCGCTCGATCCGGTGCACCTCGGTCTCCTCGGCGACCCCGAGCGCGGCCGCGACCTCGGCGGACGCCGGGACGACGGTGTTGACCACCACGTTCGTCGCGGGACGCTGGCCGGCCGACTCCAGGTCGTCGTAGAGGCTGCTGAGTTCCAGCGGGCGTTTGACCTGGCTGTGCACGACCTGGGTGCCGACGCCCCGGCGGCGGACGAGGAGGCCTTTGTCGACCAGGGACTGGATGGCCTGGCGGACGGTCGGGCGGGACAGGCCGAGCCGAGCGGCGAGCTCGATCTCGTTGCCCAGCAGGCTGCCGGGGGTGAGCGAGCCGTGCTCGATGGCCGCTTCCAGCTGCTGGGCGAGCTGGAAGTACAACGGCACCGGGGAACTCCGGTCCACATGGAGGTCGAGCGTCACGGTCGGGTCCACGTCTGGTTTCGGCACGGGGCCGAGCGTATCCCCGTGACGGGTTGACGGGAAGTTGTGTAGTTCGATTGTCCGGACATACGGATTGACAGCGCGCGGGGTGCACCAGCACCTTGTTCCCATGCGCATCGGGGTCATCGGGACGGGCCGCATCGGCACCATTCACGCGAACACGCTCAGCCGTAATCGCGAGGTCGGATCGCTGATCCTCACGGACGTGGATCCCCAGCGGGCCCAGGATCTGGCGCACCGGCTCGGGGAGACGGCGGCACCGGGCACGGACGAGATCTTCAAGTGGGGCGTGGACGCGGTGGTGATCACCGCCGCCACCTCCGCCCATGCCGACCTGATCGGCCGGGCGGCGCGCTCCGGGCTGCCGGTCTTCTGCGAGAAGCCGATCGCCCTCGACCTGCCGGGCACGCTGAACGCCCTGGCCGAGGTGGAGACGGCCGGAACGGTGCTTCAGATGGGTTTCCAGCGGCGCTTCGACAAGGGGTACGCCGGTGCGCGGGAGGCGGTGCGCTCGGGCCGGCTCGGGCGGCTGCACACCGTACGGGCGCTGACCTCCGACCAGTCGCCGCCGCCTCCGGAGTGGCTGCCGCTGTCCGGCGGGCTCTTCCGGGACACGTTAATCCACGACTTCGACGTGCTGCGCTGGGTGACCGGCCGCGAGGTCGTCGACGTGTACGCGACCGGTTCGGACGCGGGTCCCGCGATGTTCCGCGAGGCCGGGGACGTCGACACGGGCGCGGCGGTGCTCACCCTGGACGACGGCACGCTGTCCACGGCGACGGCGACCCGGCTGAACGGCGCCGGATACGACGTGCGGATGGAGCTGGCCGGCGAGCGGGACACCGTGGTGGTCGGGCTGGACGACCGTACGCCGGTGGCCTCGACCGAGCCGACCGGGCCGCCGCCCGCGGACAAGCCGTGGCCCGGTTTCCTGGAGCGGTTCGGGCCGGCCTACGAGGCCGAGCTGTGCGCCTTCGTCGACGTGGTGCGCGGCGAGCTGGCCAACCCCTGCGACGGGCGCGAGGCGCTGCAGGCGCTGCGGATCGCGGAGGCCTGTGAGATCTCCCGGCGCGAGCGCAGGCCGGTGGCACTCGCGGAGATCCCGGACCAGCCGGCCTGACCCCTTCCCGTCCGCGGCCGGGCCGGCCGTGCCCGGCCGCGGACGGCGGCCACCAGCGCACCGGAGCCTGCGCACCCGATGAGGCCGGCGCGGCCACGCGGGAGCGTCCCATCGCGCGGCGACGATCTCGATGCCCCCGGCCCCGCCCATCGTGGGGCCGTTGAGGCCACCAGGCGTTCGGTTAACTCCGCGAAAACTCATCGGACTTGACGGGAAATTCTGCGGAGTTGTCATTGACATGCCACACTCTACGCGCGTCATCATGGAGCCATGAGATTCCCCCCACGGATCACCCGCATCGGCGCCGCGGGCGCCCTTCTGTCCGCCCTCCTCGTCGGCGGCACCGTCGCCGTCTCCACGGCGGACGCGGCTGCCACCTCGGTCGGCAGCATCTGCTACAGCGACCTGCCCTCGCAGGCGTACGACACGCTGGACCTGATCGCGTCGGACGGCCCCTTCCCGTACTCACAGGACGGGACCGTCTTCCGCAACCAGGAGGGCCTCCTGCCCAGCGAGCCGTCCGGCTACTACCACGAGTACACCGTGATCACACCCGGCTCCTCCACGCGCGGCGCACGCCGCATCATCACCGGCGAGCAGACCCAGGAGGACTACTACACCGCCGATCACTACGCCTCGTTCGACCTGATCGACTTCGGCTGCTGAGGACCGGCGCCCGGCCCCTCGCCCCGCGCACCCCCCACAACACGGAGTGAGACCCGGCCGATCGGCCGACCACCGGTCGAGGACGGATCCGTCGCACGCGTACCGGCACCGGTCGCCCGACCACCGGTGCCGGTCCCGTGTCCCGCCGGCCCGGATCTCCTGCCCCACAGGGCGGCGGCACGGCGACGCGGTTCGCGGTGCTGCCGTCACGGCGTGAGGATCACCTTCCCGGCGACCGTGCCGGACTCGGCGAGCCGCATCGCCTCCGCGACCCGGGCGAGCGGCATCCGGGCGGCGATCGGCGCGTCGATGTCGCCCCGCCGCAGGACGTCGAGGACTTCGGTGAGGTCGGCGCGGAGCCGGGCCCGGAAGCTGTCCTTCCTCCTGGCCCCGGCCCACACGTTGAAGAAGTAGGCGTGGCGCCCGTTGGGCAGCGCGTTCCAGAGCATCAGCCGGCCGACCAGCTTGAGCACCGGCCACATCTTGGAGCCCCCGACGTCCCGGGTGGACGCGGAGCCGTACGAGACGAGGGTGCCGCCGGGGGCCAGCAGCCGCCAGGAGTCGAGAATGCCGCGGCCGCCGACGTGGTCGAAGACGGCGTCCACACCGTGGGGGGCGATCTCGCGCACGCGGGCCGGGACGTCCTCGGACCGGTAGTCGACCGGGGCCACGCCCCGCTCCCGCAGGGCGGCGTGGTGGCGGGGGGAGGCCGTGCCGATCACCTTCACGTCGGCGAGCCGGGCGAGCTGGACCAGGACGGAGCCGACACCGCCGTTGGCGCCGTGCACCAGGACGGTCTGGCCGGCCTTGACGCGCGCCATGCGGTGCAGCATCCGCCAGGCCGTGAGCCCGTTGATGACGAGGGTCTCCGCCTCGGCCGCGTCGACCCCGTCGGGTACCGGCACCGCGTCCGCCGCGGCCACGGCGACGTGGCTGGCCCAGCCGCCGACCTTGACCAGTGCGGCGACCCGGGTTCCGGTCAGGTCCGGATCGACGCCGGGGCCCGTGGCGTGGACGGTACCGACCAGGTCGTAGCCGGGCGAGAAGGGGAACGGCGGCTGGTCGAAGTACTTGCCGCGACGCATCTGCTGCTCCGCGAAGGAGATACCGGTCGCCTCCATCCGGATCACGACCTGGCCCGGTCCGGGTACCGGGACCGCCCCGTGACGGATCAGCAGCCCCTCCGGCTCGACCTTGCCCGGCAGAACGACCCGCGTGAGTTGCTCGGCGCTCATGGCGACCTCCGTGACATCCCGGATGGATTGGCCCGCATCGCTTCAGCGAGAGGCTCTGACGAGAATGAACCCTAGCAATCGCGATGGCGGCACGCAATAGTGACAGTGTCTAACCGGCGTGACGGGGTCACCAACAGCGCGGGCGCAGGGCCGCGCCCCACCGCGACGGCAGGGGCCGGCGGTCGGCTGTCGGCTGTCGGCTGTCGGCTGTCGGCTGTCGGTGTCACCGTCGACGCTAGGCACACCACGGAAAAGCCCTGCCGGCGGTTGCCGACAGGGCTGAAAGGTCCTCGTCAGAGCGGGCGTGCCGGACGGCCGTCAGCGGAGCTGGAAGGCGTCGGCCAGGATGGCCGTCTGCACGTCGAGCAGGGTGGCGGGACTGTGGCCCATCCCCGTGAACTGGCCCGCGACCTCCAGGCCCACCGTGCCGTGCAACTGCGGCCAGGCCATGACGGCGCCGGTCAGCGCCACCGCCGCCGCCGGATCGGTGGCGGACAGGCCCGTCCACTGCTGGACCCACGCGGCGACTTCGGGCTCGTCGCGCAGCCAGGCCTGGAACTCCGCCAGCAGCGGGTCCAGACCGGCCAGCGGCCGGCCCTGGGCGAAGACCGACAGGAACGGCCCGAGGACCGACCGGGCCTTCATCACGGTCTCCGGCGGCGCCGTGAAGCCCGCCACCGGGGTGCCCTGGATGAGCAGGTAGAGGTGCGGATGGGCCACCGACCACGCCCGGTAGGCCCTGGTCAGCGCGAGCAGTGCCGCGCGCCCTCCACCGTCGGTGTCCACCGCGTGGACGGCCTCGGCCGCGGCCGTGTAGGCGTCCAGGACCAGCTCGGCCAGCAGGTCGTCGCGGCTGGCGTAGTAGCGGTAGAGCGCCGGGCCCGACAGGCCGATCTCCTTGGCGATCCGCAGCAGCGCCACGCCCTCGACGCCGCCGGCGGCGAGCTGGCGCACGGCCACTTCCTTGATCTCCGAGCGGGTCTGTTCCCGGTAGCGCTCACGCGGACTGCGCGTCTGGGCTGCCATGACCGGTCCTCCTGCGGGCTCACACCGGGGGGTGCCCGGCGGTCCGGCTCCGGCTCCGGCTCCGGCTCCGGCCGTCCCGGATCGTCATTCGTCCTTGCGACTGTTGCACTCTATCGCTTACGCGACAGAGTGTCGCCCCGCAGGGAGGCTCAGCACCGTGGCCAGGCGTGCGCCTCGGCGCGGTACGAGCCGTACTCGGGGCGGCCCGCGATGTCGTACGACTGGACGGCCACGCCCGCCGCGGTGCCCCGGCCGCCGGTGTGCCGGGGCTTCGTCATCGGTCGGCCGGCCTCCGGTGTGCGCTCAGCCCGCGTTGGTCGAGAACAGTCCGCCCGTCGGGCCCTGCTTGTCGCCGCCCTGGGCCTTCTTCAGGGCGTTGGCGAGGCTCTCGATGGTGAGGGACTGCAGGATCACCCGGCCGTTGCCCTCCAGGGTGGCCAGGGAGAGGCCCTCGCCGCCGAAGACCGCGTTCATGATGCCCTGGCGGTTGAGGCCGCCGACGCGCTGCACGCCGTACTGGATGCCTTCCTCGAAGGCGACGACGCAGCCCGTGTCGACCTCGATACGGCCGCCGAAGTCGGCGGGATTGAGGTCGATGAAGTTGCCCGCGCCGGCGATGATCACCGTGCCGTGGCCGGTGAACTTCTCCAGGATGAAGCCCTCGCCGCCGCTCATGCCGGTGCGGCCGCCCCGGAAGGCGATGCCGAACTCGACGGTGGACTCGGCCGCCACGAAGGCGTCCTTCTCGGCGAACCAGGCGCGCCCGCCGTCGAGCTCCAGGGCGCGCATCTCGCCGGGCAGCACACCGGCGAAGCCGACGGTGCCCTCGCCGCCCTGGGAGGTGAAGTACTGGAACGCCAGCGACTCGCCGACGAGCATGCGCTGGCCGACCTGCATGGCGGTGCCCATCGCCTGGCGCAGCATGCCACCCATGCCACCGGCGCCGCCCTGCGGCTGGCCGCCGTTGCCCGACGGTCCGCTCAGCCGGGTCTCCATGGTCACGTTCGTCGTCTTGAACAGGAACTTGCCGGCCTCGCAGTAGACGGTCTGGCCGGGGTGCAGGTTGACGACCGCCATCTGCATGGCGTTGCCGACGATTTCTTGCTGAAGAGTCACGGCAGAAGAACGTAGCCGACGGTCCGGCGGTTCCCCTCGCCCGCCCACCCGAACCGTGGGTGCGCGGGAGGGAACGTCAGGACAGTGCGCGGTGGGTCGTGGTCAGGGCCGCCGCTCCTGCCGCCGTCGGCGTTCCGAACAGGCGGAGGCGGGAGATGCCGCCGTCCGGGTAGATGTCCACGCGCGCGTGGGTGCCGACGACCGGGTCGGGCAGGACGAAACGGTGGTTCGTGTCGGGCTGGAGGCGGGTGCGCGGGAGGATCTCGTGCCAGTCGGCGTCCGCGCCGTCCGCGCCGTCCCGGACCGACACCGACGCCCAGCCCGCGCTGTTGCCCAGCAGGTACGCCGTGTCGATCTCGATCGCGCGGATCTGGGACTGGGCGGCGAGCCGGTAGCGGATCCAGTCGTTGCCCTGGTCGCGGCGGCGGCGCGTCTCCCAGCCGTCGTCCATCTTGCGGGAGCGGCCCGGCTGGATGGTGTTGGTGGCCGGCGAGTAGAAGAGGTCGGACGCGTCCTCGACCCGGCCGCCGTTCTCCAGGGCGACCACGTCGAAGGTGCCGAGCGCGGCGAGCCACCCGGGGTCGGGGACGACCTCGCCGTGGACGCGCAGGCGCGCGATGCCGCCGTCGGGGTGCTGGTTGACGCGGAGGTGGGTGAAGCGCTGTTCCAGGCAGACCGCGAAGCCGTTCGCCGCGTGGCCGCCGACAGGCGTGCGCGGGACGAGGGTCGTCCACTTCACGTCGTCGCCGAGCAGTTCTTCCGGGGACGGGGAGCCGGCGGCCGAGGTGCCCTCGACCGACACCGCCTGCGGGTGGTTGCCGCGGAAGTGGGCGGTGTCGACGACGATCCCGCGGACGACCCCGGGAGCGCCGAGGCGGACCAGTGCCCAGTCGTGGTCCTCGGCGGTGGGCCAGGGGTGGCCGGCCGAGGCCCCGCGGCGGCGGCGCGTCTCCCAGCCGTCCATGATCTTGCCCTTGTGCCCGAAGTGCTCGGGGTCGAACTCGGCCCGCCCCGGCGTCAGCAGGTTCTCCCGCTGGGCGAAGAACTCGTCGTTGGCGGCGATGACCCCGGCCCCGAGCCGCCGGTCGGCGAGGTCGGCGTACCGGGTGAAGGGGAAGTCGGCGGTGCGGTAGTCGGCGTACGGGTCGCCGCCGGAGTAGGGGGGCGCGGCGCCGGTGAAGGTCGGGATCGCCGTCAAAGAGGTTCTTCCTTCCGGGTGTCGGCCGGTGCGGGTGCGGGAGAGAGGCAGGTCACGGGGTGCGGGTGAGGAGGCGGCCCCGCGGGGGCGTGAACTCGCCGTCCGCGACGATGCGTTCGCCGCGCAGCCAGGTGGACTTCACAACGCCGTACAGGGTCTTTCCGGCGTACGCGGTGACCCGGTTGCGGTGCTGGAGGCCGGCCGGGTCCACGGTGAAGGCCTCGTCGGGCGCGAGGACGGCGAAGTCGGCGTCCCGGCCCGCCGCGATGGCGCCCTTGCGGTCGTCGAGGCCCACGAGCGCGGCCGTGCGGGCCGACATCCAGCGGACCACGTCCTCCAGACCGTGGCCGCGCTTACGGGCTTCCGTCCATACGGCGGCGAGGCTGAGCTGGAGGCCCGAGATGCCGCCCCAGGCGGTCGCGAAGTCGGCGGTCTTCAGGTCGGCCGTGGCGGGCGAGTGGTCGGTGACCACGCAGTCGACGGTGCCGTCGGCCAGCGCCTGCCAGAGCAGGTCCTGGTTGGCCGCCTCCCGGATGGGCGGGCAGCACTTGAACTCGCTGGCGCCGTCCGGGACTTCCTCGGCGGTGAGGGTGAGGTAGTGCGGGCAGGTCTCGACGGTGAGGCGGACGCCGTCCGCCTTGGCCGCCGCGATCAGCGGCAGCGCGTCGGACGAGGACAGGTGCAGGACGTGCACGCGCGCGTGCAGGCGTCTCGCCTGGGCGATCAGCTGGGCGATCGCCGTGTCCTCCGCGTCGCGCGGGCGGGAGGCGAGGAAGTCGGCGTACTTCGGGCCACCCCGCCGCGGGGCGGTTTCCAGCCGGTGCGGGTCCTCGGCGTGCACGATCAGCAGGCCGTCGAAGGACGCGATCTCCGCCAGCGACCGGGCCAGCTGCTCGTGGTCGAGAGGGGGGAACTCGTCCACGCCGGACGGCGACAGGAACGCCTTGAAACCGAAGACACCGGCCTCCTGCAGCGGGCGCAGGTCCTTGATGTTTCCGGGCAGCGCGCCGCCCCAGAATCCGACGTCGATGTGCGCCTTGTCGGCCGCGACCGCGCGTTTGACGCGGAGGCTGTCGACGGTCGTGGTCGGCGGGAGGGAGTTGAGCGGCATGTCGACCAGGGTGGTGATGCCGCCGGCCGCCGCCGCGCGGGTGGCGGTCCAGAAGCCCTCCCACTCGGTACGGCCCGGGTCGTTCACGTGGACGTGGGTGTCGACCAGGCCGGGCAGCAGGACGTCGTCGCCGAAGTCCTCCAGGCGGGCGCCGGCCGGGAGGGGGGCGTCGTAGGGCAGTACGGCCGTGATCGTCCCGGCGGACACGGCGACCGAGGCGGCCCGCGTTCCCTCCGGGGTGATGACGCGCGTCGAGCGCAGCACCAGTTCAGCGTCGGGCACCCGGACCCCTCTCTCTGCGCCGTTCTGCTTCCGGTTACTTCCGGGAAACGGGATTTACACCCACGTAACGGAGTTCAACGTTCTGTTGAAGGAGTCTTCACTCCCGCCCCCGCGCCGTCAAGGGCGCCCCCTCCCGACCCCACAGGCACCCATCCTGGACGTTTCCACAAAGCGGAATTATCATTCCGGCAAGCAGAACGTAGTGATGTGCGACCAGGGAGTCAACCGACTGCCGGGTAGGCTGCTGGCCTTCCCGCCAGTCCCGAAAGGAACGCGCCGTGCCGACGTCCGACGCCAGCACCACCGAATCCGCCAAGTCCAGCGGCGGCGGGGTCCAGTCCCTTGAGCGCGCCTTCGATCTGCTGGAGCGGATGGCGGACGCGGGCGGCGAGGTGGGCCTCAGCGAACTGTCCGCGAGCAGCGGACTGCCGTTGCCGACGATCCACCGGCTGATGCGCACGCTGGTCGCCTGCGGCTATGTGCGGCAGCAGCCGAACCGGCGGTACGCACTCGGGCCCCGGCTGATCCGGCTCGGCGAGTCGGCGGCCCGGCTGCTCGGCACCTGGGCGCGGCCGTATCTCGCGCGACTGGTCGAGGAGACCGGGGAGACGGCGAACATGGCACTGCTCGACGGGGACGAGATCGTGTACGTGGCGCAGGTGCCGTCGAAGCATTCGATGCGGATGTTCACCGAGGTGGGGCGGCGGGTGTTGCCGCACTCCACGGGCGTGGGAAAGGCGTTGCTGGCGGACGTGCCGGACGCCGAGGTGCGGGCGCTGCTGGGGCGGACCGGGATGCCGGCGGCCACCGAGAAGACGATCACCACTCCGGAGGGGTTCCTCGACGCCCTGGCGGAGGTGCGGCGGCTGGGGTACGCCGTGGACGACAACGAGCAGGAGATGGGGGTGCGGTGCCTGGCGGTGTCCGTGCCCGGTTCGCCGACCGCGGCCGCCATTTCGATCTCCGGGCCCGCGGGGCGGGTCACGGAGGCGGCGGTGGCGAAGATCGTGCCGGTGCTGCAGCAGGTGGCTGTCGAGTTGTCCCACGCGTTGGCGAGTTCGGGAGCCTGAGCGGCAGGGCCCGCCCCGCCGTGGGCGGGTGCGGGTCGTGTCGAGGCCGGTCGCGCCCGCGCGGCGGAGCCGCACCTCAAGAGCGCTCCGCGCCCCTTACGGGGCGCTCAGGGTCTCGGCGTCTCACCGAACAGGTCCACCGCCTGGCGCACGTCCGACAGGCCTCGCGACAGCGCGCTCATCGAACCGATCGCGCCCGCGATCAGTAACAGCGACCGGCGCAGGCGGGGGATCTCCGGGATGCCGCCCGCGGCCATCGCGGCCAGGGCCGCCAGTTCCTCCTCGGCTATCGCCCGGTCCGGGAACTCGGCCGGATGGCCGGCCAGTTCGCGGCGCAGCCGGGAGACCGCCGTGCGCAGTTCCGTCACCCTCGGATCCTCGTCGCTGCCGGTCACCGGCCTCTGTCCCAAGCTCCGCAACACAGCTCTCCCCCCCCCTCGCAGGCGTCCCAGGACGGCGGTCGGCCGCCCGGGGACGCCGGTCAGTAAACGCCCTTCCGTGCGGAAAGCGCTACAGCGCGGACCGAATTTCAGCCCTTCGGAGGCGGCCGCCCGCTCCGGCGTCGGGTATGCAGGACGCATGACGGACACGTGTGACCGGATCGCCGGGCTGCTGCTCGCCGCCGGCGGTGGCAGACGGCTCGGCGGGCGCCCCAAGGCGCTGCTGACGCACCGGGGGCGGCCGCTGGTGGAGTACGCGGTCGGGGTGCTGCGCGCGGGCGGCTGCGGGCCGGTGCACGTGGTTCTGGGGGCCCGCGCGCAGGACGTGCGGGAGCGGGCCGAGCTGGGCGGCTGTGTGGTCGTGGAGAACCCGGACTGGGCCGCGGGCATGGGGTCCTCGCTGCGGGTGGGACTGGAGTCGCTCGCCGGGGCGGGGGTGCGGGCAGCCGTGGTGTCGCTGGTGGACCAGCCGGGGATCGGCTCGGCGGCCGTCGCGCGGGTCGTCACCGGTTTCCGGGACGAGTCGTCACTGGTGTCGGCCGCGTACGACGGGGTGCGCGGGCATCCCGTCCTCCTCGGCTCGGCCCACTGGGCGGGGATCGCCGCGAGCGCGACCGGGGACCGGGGTGCCCGCGCCTATCTCAAGGCCCACGCGGACGCGATCACGCTCGTCGAGTGCGGGGATGTGGCCGAGCCGTACGACATCGACACGGAAGCGGACCTGGACCACCTGGAGTGAACGGTACCGAGCGCCACGTTGGCTCGACGCAGAGTCTCTCGACGTCAACAAACCATTGAACTTCCACGATGAGGAAACTAGTATCCACTGTTCAGGAGCGCCCGACCCCTGATCGGGCGTGCCTCGCTCCCCCCGGAACGACTGGCACCCGGTGCCATCGCTGAAGGAAGTGACAGCTCATGTCCGCACCAGCGCCGTCTCCGCCGGCCATCGTCCACGCCGAGCCCCTGCCCCGGCAGGAGGAGGTCCTCACCGACGCGGCGCTCGCCTTCGTGGCCGAGCTGCACCGGCGGTTCTCGCCGCGCCGCGCCGAACTCCTCGCCCGCCGTGCCGAGCGCCGCGCCGAGATCGCCCGCACCTCGACCCTGGGCTTCCTCCCGGAGACCGCCGCCGTCCGCGCGGACGACTCCTGGCGGGTCGCCCCCTGCCCCGCGGCCCTGGACGACCGGCGCGTCGAGATCACCGGCCCCACCGACCGCAAGATGACCATCAACGCCCTCAACTCGGGCGCCCGGATCTGGCTGGCGGACTTCGAGGACGCCTCCGCGCCGACCTGGGAGAACGTCGTCCTGGGCCAGCTGAACCTGATCGACGCCTACACCAGGAACATCGACTTCACGGACCCGGCGAGCGGCAAGTCGTACGCCCTGCGCCCGAACGAGGAGCTGGCGACGGTCGTCATGCGGCCGCGTGGCTGGCACCTGAACGAGCGGCACGTCGAGGTCGACGGCGAGCAGGTGCCCGGCGCCTTCGTCGACTTCGGTCTCTACTTCTTCCACAACGCGCGGCGGCTGCTCGACCTCGGCAAGGGACCCTACTTCTACCTCCCGAAGACCGAGTCGTATCTCGAAGCCCGGCTCTGGAACGACGTGTTCGTCTTCGCGCAGGACCACGTCGGCGTCCCGCAGGGCACCATCCGCGCCACCGTGCTGATCGAGACGATCACCGCCGCGTACGAGATGGAGGAGATCCTCTACGAACTGCGCGACCACGCCTCGGGGTTGAACGCCGGGCGCTGGGACTACCTGTTCTCCATCGTGAAGAACTTCCGTGACGGCGGGCCCAGGTTCGTCCTACCGGACCGCAACGCGGTCACCATGACGGCCCCGTTCATGCGGGCGTACACCGAACTCCTCGTCCGCACCTGCCACAAGCGCGGCGCGCACGCGATCGGCGGCATGGCGGCCTTCATCCCGTCCCGCCGGGACGCCGAGGTCAACAAGGTCGCCTTCGAGAAGGTCCGCGCCGACAAGGACCGCGAGGCGAAAGACGGTTTCGACGGCTCCTGGGTCGCCCACCCCGACCTGGTCCCGATCGCCATGGAGTCCTTCGACCGGGTCCTCGGCGACAGGCCGAACCAGAAGGACCGGCTGCGCGAGGACGTCCACGTCGAGGCCGCCGACCTGATCGCGATCGACTCGCTGGAGGCGAAGCCGACCTACCCGGGTCTGGTCAACGCCGTCCAGGTGGGCATCCGTTACATCGAGGCGTGGCTGCGCGGGTTCGGCGCGGTGGCCATCTTCAACCTCATGGAGGACGCGGCCACCGCCGAGATCTCCCGCTCGCAGATCTGGCAGTGGATCAACGCGGGTGTCGAGTTCGAGAACGGCGAGAAGGCCACGCCGGAGCTGGCCCGCAAGATCGCCGCCGAGGAACTCGCCGCGATCCGCGCGGAGACCGGCGAGGAGGCCTTCGCGGCCGGCCACTGGCAGCAGGCCCACGACCTGCTGCTCACCGTCGCCCTCGACGAGAACTACGCGGACTTCCTGACACTGCCCGCTTACCAGCAGCTCAGGGGCTAGGGCTGTCCGAGTGGCCCAGGGACTTCCCCGGGGCCACTCGGTCGCGTACGGCCTGCTTCACCGCCGTGGGCTCAGGGAAGCCCTGCTCGCGCCGGTCCCACACGACCTCGTCACCGACCCGTACGACGAAGACGCCGCCCTTGCCCGGCTTCAGCGCCAGCTCCGTCAGCTCGGTCTCGAAGGTGGTCAGCAGCTCCTGCGCCAGCCAGGCCGCTCGCGGCAGCCAGCGGCACTGGGTGCAGTACTCGATCTCGACACGCCCGCTGTCACTCATCCCAGGTGTACCGACCAATCCTGTTCCGCGGCCGGCTTCCCGTGCAGGTCGGGCACCCGCTTCAGCCACTTCGGCCGGCCTTGCTGTGTGCGCTCCGCCCGGAGGGCCTCCTCGGCGGCGAGTTCCTCCCGGCTGGGGAAGTCGGTGGGCAGCCAGGCCTCGGAGGCCCGCACACGCGCGTACAGGTGGTCGACGTACGCCTCGCGCGCCTCGCCGGGCGTGGCGAAGTCCTCGGTGAGCCATTCGTCGGGGACCTCGGCGACGATCTCCCGGAGCAGTTCCTTCGACACCTTCGGCGCCAGCTCGGCGTCGGCCGCCCGCACGTCGGGCCCGTAGTGGCCGAGGGCGTGGTGCCTGAAGTCGTAGGCCTTCGCCGGGTCGGTGCCGTCCCAGCGATGGTGGAAGACGAGGGCCGCGCCGTGGTCGATCAGCCACAGGTGCGGGGGCGCGACGCCGAGCGTCGGCCAGACCATCAGGTTGGAGCTGTGGACCGTACGGTCGACGTTCACGGTCAGGGCGTCGAGCCAGACGACCCGGCCGGCCTCCAGCGGATCCACCCGGAAGGTCTTCGCGACCTCAGGGGTGAAGTCCCGCGCCCCCGGCAGGAAGTCCATCCCGAGGTTGCGGCCGCGGCTGGCCGCGTGCAGGTCGCGGACCTCCTGGTGCGGTTCGGAGTCGGCGATCGCCGGGTCGAAGTGGACCAGGACCAGTTCGGGGAAGCGCAGCCCCAGCGCCCGCGCCAGCTCCCCCACGATCACCTCGGCGACCAGCGCCTTGCGGCCCTGCGCGGATCCGGTGAACTTCACGACGTAGGTGCCGTCGTCGTCGGCCTCCACGACGCCGGGGACGGAGCCGCCGGAGCGCAGGGGCTCGACGTAGCGGGTCGCGATGACCTCTCTCATCATTTCCCCAGGCCACCCGACCCTTCAGTCCTGCAATCCACGGTATCCGGCTTCCGGCCTCCGGTATGAAGTGAGCATAGTAACCGAGGGTGATCGCCGGCGAGCCGGTGGGCGGCCTCGGGCCGCCGTCGGGCCTGCGCCGCGCTTCGCGTCGTAGCGCTCCTCGTCCGGGGTGCCCCGGCCAAGGAGCACACGTCCGGCACGAAGGCCGTGAGCGTGACGCGTCCGGTCAGCGCAGAGAGCGGTACAGGGCCTGGTGGCGGCGGGCCGCCTCGGCCCAGGTGTGAGCGGCGGCCAGCTCCCGTCCGGCGGCCCGCCTGGCCGGGTCCTCGGCCGTGAGGGCGTGGCCGAGTGCGGTGGCCAGCCGGCCGGGCGTGGCGGCGAAGTGGGCTGCCGGGCCGAAGACCTCGCGCAGGACGGGCAGGTCCCGTACGACCAGGGGGACGCCCGCGGCGAGGGCCTCCATGGCGGCGAGGCCGAAGCCCTCCTTGAGCGAGGGGAAGGCGAAGGCGTCCGCGGCGGCGACCAGGGCCGGCAGCTCGTCGTCGGGCACCGGGCCCAGCACGAGTGGTTCCACGCCGAGTTCGGCCGCCCTGGCTTCCCAGCGGGCGCGGTAGTCGCGGTAGTCGAAGAGGGTCTCGCCGCCCGCGATGACCAGCCGGACGTCGCCGTGGTCGGCGCGCAGCAGGGCGTACGCCTCCAGCAGGTCCAGGGAGCCCTTGCGCGGTTCGATGCCGCCGACGGTGAGGATGTAGCGGCCCAGGCGGGAGCGCAGGCTCGCCCGTGCCGTCGCATCGGTGGTCGCGAAGCGCTCGTACGCCACGCCGTTGGGGATCACCTCGGCCGTCAGGTCCCAGCCCGTCCGGAGCTCGTCCGCGACCGCCGCGGACACGCAGATGTGCGCGTACGGCTCGACGATGGCCCGCTCGTGGCAGGCGGCCAGCTCGGGCGTCGTGAAGTGGTCGATGTGGTGGACGGTGCGGACGCAGCGGCCGACGGCGTTGGCGCTGATGCAGTCCTGGGCGTGGACGATGTCGTACGGGGCGGGGTCGAAGGCGTCGCGGAGGGTGGCGATGGAGCGCACGACGCGCCCGCCGACCGTCTCGTCGGCCGGACCGTCGGCGAACGGTACGATCCGCAGCCGTACCGCCGGGGAGACGGGCCGGAAGAAGCCCGTGTCGCCGCCCCGGCCCAGCGTCCACACCGTCACGTCCTCGCCCAGCGCGGCGAGGGCCTCGGCGAGGTGGAGGGTGTGCACGACGCCGCCGCGCGGCTTGGTGGAGTAGCTGAGCAGGGCGATCTTCACGAGGCTGCTCCCGGAGGGCCGGCGGGCGACGGGTGCTCGCGGTAGGCGGTGGGGCGGCGCTCGTCCAGGTGGCGCAGGACCCGGCGGGCGCGGTCGATCTCGGCGGCGACGTCGATCTCGGCGACGGCCAGGCCGGCCTTGGTCCAGGTGCGGGCGAGGATGTCGCCGCCGGGGCCGACGACCTTGGCCTGGCCGAGGAAGCGCATGCCGCCCATGGCGCCGGTCTGGTTGGAGGAGGCGAGGACGAGCTGGTTCTCGGCGGCGCGGGCCTGGTCGTAGAGGTCGAAGAGCCTGGCCTGGCGGTCCTGGGCCATGCGCGGGGCGCGGTTGGTGATGGAGGTGGGCCAGGCGGACAGGCAGGCGAGGACCTCGGCCCCGTCGAGGGCGAGCGAGCGGGCGGACTCGGGGAAGGTCTTGTCGTAGTCGATGAGCATGCCGAGGCGCCCGACGGGGGTGTCGAAGGCGTCGAAGCGGTCGCCCGGCGTGTAGGCGGCGGTCTCCCCGGCCGGGAGGTGGACCTTGCGGTGGCGGCCGAGGACGCCGTCGCCGCTGACGCAGACGGCCGCGTTGAAGCGCTCGTCGCCCGCGTCCTCGCAGTAGCCGACACACACCACCAGCTCGGCGGCCAGGCGGGCGACCCGGTGGATCAGCGGGTCGTCGGGCTTGAGGGCCGGGGGCAGGGCCTCGGGGTCGGGGTGGCGCAGATCGGCGAGGTAGCCGCCGAGCGCGGCGTCCGGCAGCACGAGCAGTCCGGCACCACAGGCACGCGCGTCGTCGATCAGCTTGGCGATGCGGGCGAGGTCGAACTCCAGGTCGCGGCCGAAGTGGGCGGCCGCGGCCGCGATCCGGATCGTGCTCATGCGGTGACTGCTCCTGCGTACGTGTAGGTCTCGGGCCGCCGGTCGCGCAGGTGCCCCATCGACCGGCGGGCGGTCCCGAGTGCCTGGGCGACGTCGAGTTCGGCGACGGCGATGCCGGCCGTGACGCCCGTGTCGGCGAGGACGTCGCCGCCGGGGTCGACGACCTTGGCGCTGCCGACGAAGCGTAGCGACCCGAAGGTGCCCGCCTGGTTGGCCGACAGCCACACGATCTGGTTCTCCAGGGCGCGGGCCCGGTCGAAGAGGTCGAAGCGGCGCTTCCAGCGGTCCTCTTCGAGGTTGGCGGCCGCGTTGGTCCGCGCGCCCGGCCAGGCCGACACGCACACTCCGATCTCCGCGCCGTCCAGTGCCAGTGCCCGCGCGGATTCCGGGAACGCCTTGTCGTAGCAGATCATCATGCCGATCCGGCCGACCGGGGTGTCGAAGGCGTGGAACCGGTCCCCGGAGGCGTAGGACGCGTCCTCGCTCAGTGGCTGGTGCACCTTGCGGTGGTTGCCGAGTACGCCGTCGCCGCAGACGCAGACGACACTGTTGTAGCGGTTGCCGTCCCCGTCCGCCTCGCAGTAGCCGGCGACGACCGTCATCTCCCCGGCCAGGGCGGCCAGTCGGCGGATCTCGGGGCCGTCGAGGGCGAGGGCGGGCGGGCCCTCGTCGAGTTCCGCGGCGTCGTCGAGGCTGAGCAGGTATCCGCCCAGGCACGCCTCCGGCAGCGCGAGCAGCCGTACGCCCTGCTCCCGCGCCTCCTTGATCAGCTGTTCGGCGACGCGGAAGTCCTCCTCCAGGTCCCGGCTGAACTCGGCGGCGACGGCCGCCATCCGCAGCGTGCTCATGCGGCTCCCATCCCGGTCACCGTCGAGGTGACCGCTTCGGTGATCTCGCCGTCGGGCCAGCGCAGCCCGACGCCTTCTCCTGTGGTCAGTTCGCCGCACACGGCGCCCGTGGCCGGTCCGGCGGGCAGGGGCGGGGCGCCCGGTGCGTCGGCGGTGAGCATCGCGTAGCCGGGGAAGCAGGTCAGCCAGTCGCCGACGGTCGCCTCGGGCGGCCGCGGCACGGCGGCCACGTCGAGCACCGCCCGGCAGCCGCTCGCCTCGGCGAGCATGCCGAGGGTGCCGGCGACGCCCGCCATCGACACGTCCTTGGCGGCGGCCGGCCGGGCGGCGGCCACCGCGCCGGTCATGGCGCGCAGGTCGTTCGCACGGCGGTGGCTCGTCGAGTCCCACTGGCGGCCCCGGTATCCCGCGCGCCAGCCACCGCCGAGGTCGGCGGTCAGCCGCACCTCGTGTCCCGGGCGTCCGCCGCCGCCCGGCACCGGATGCGCCGTCCGGCCCAGCGCGGTCACGGAGAGGGCGGCCGGAACGCCGAGCTGGGTGTGGCCGCCGAGGACGGGGACGGCGTAGGCGCGGGCCGCCCGGAGGAGACCGCCGAGTATCCGTGCGGCGTGCGCGGCGTCGCGTGCGCCGAGGGCGTCGAGCAGGCCGAGGGGTGAAGCACCCATCGCAGCCAGGTCGTTGACGTTGACGAGGACCGCGCACCAGCCGGCCCACTCGGGGTCGCGCTCGACCATGGACGGCACGATCGCGTCGCAGGCGGCGATCACGTCCGTGCCGGGTACGGGCGCTCCGTCGTCGCCGACGAACCCCGCCCCGCCGAGGACGGCCCGCGACGCGCCCCGGAGGGAAGCGCCGGCCGGGTCCGGGGCGCCCTCGCGGCCCGCCGGTCCGAAGGGGGCGGTGAGCAGCGGGCCGAGGGCCGACTTCGTGGCCGCCGCCTGCTCCGCGATCCGGCCGATGGGCCAGCGCATCAGCAGGTGCGGCGTGTTCGCGACCTCGGTCGGGCGCACGGAACGCCAGCCGAGCCGCCGGAACAAGGGCTCGCCCCGCACCTGGACGGTCGCCTCGAAGCGCAGTACGCCCGCCGCTTCGGCGCGCGCGCACGCGGCTCGCACCAGTGCGGCACCGATGCCCCAGGAGCCGCGGGCGCCCGGTGCGACGACGAGCCGGCCGCCCGCCCACCAGCCGAGGTCCGGACCGTCGTCGACCGGTCCCAGCCGGACCCCGCCGAGGACCGTGCCCGCGGTGTCCTTGGCGACCAGCACCAGCGTGCGCGGGTCGGTGTCGCGATCGTCCAGGTCATGGCCGTCGAAGAGTCCCTGTTCGTGGACGAACACGTCCTGCCGCAGCCGCCGGTAGTCGGCCAGCTCGCCCCGCGTGCGCGCCTCTTCGACGTGAAAGGAGGCCGCGCGGGCAAGGGTGCTGCGGTCGCCCAGCAGGGCCAGGATGTCGTACGGCCCTTCGGCCGCCGCCGATGCCGCGGATCCGTCGAGGAGCACTCCCCTCACCCGCCCGCCGTCGACAGCACGCTGCACGCTCCGCAGGCCGCGCACCCCGCCCTCTGGTCGGCACCGCGCATCCCGGCGGCACGCAGTTTGGCGGCGACGCCCTCGGTGACGTACCGCAGCAGTTCGGCGCTCGGGGCGGCGACGCCGTCGCGGGCGGCCAGGGTGCCCTGCATCGGGCGGAAGGGGACGACGAAGGGGTACACCCCCCGGTCGATCAAGTCCGCTGCTCCCGCGATGAGTTCGTCGGGGTCCTCGCCGAGGCCGACGAGGAGGTAGGTGGAGACCCGGTTGGGCCCGAAGACGCGTACCGCCTCGTCCCAGGCGGCTTCGTACGCGGACAGCGGGACGGTCGACTTGCCGGGCATCCAGCGGCGGCGCACCGCGTCGTCGAGGGACTCGACGTGGATACCGATGGCGGTGGCGCCGGCGTCGTGCAGGGCGCGGATCCAGGCGAGGTCGGCGGGCGGTTCGCACTGCACCTGGACGGGCAGACCGGGGACGGCTTCGCGTACGGCGCGCACCGAGCGTACGAGGGTGCGGGCGCCGCGGTCCGGGCCGGTGGTGGTGCCGGTGGTCATGACCATCTGCCGGACCCCGTCGAGCCGCACGGCGGCCTCGGCGACCTCGGCGAGCTGCGCCGGTGTCTTGGCGGCCACCGTGGCGCCGGCGCGCAGGGACTCCTCGATGGTGCAGAACCGGCAGCGGTCGGACTCGGCGTAGCGGACGCAGGTCTGGACGACCGTGGTGGCGAGGACGTCGGCGCCGTGCAGGCGGGCGATGTGCTCGTAGGGGATGCCGTCGGCCGTGGTGAGGTCGTAGAACCTCGGGCGCTGTACGGCGGTGAGGGTGAGGCCGGTGTCCTCGTCACCGAGCCACACCCTGCCGTCGCGGACCCGGTAGGGGCTGTCGGGGTTGCGGGGAAGCGCGGCACCGGCACCGTCGACGAGGACGTGGCCGTCGTCGCTCGGCCCCGCGCCGTCCGGCCGCCGTACGGGGGCATCCGACGCCACTCCGTGCAGGGCGAGTTCGGCGCGGGTCGTGATCCGCACATCCACCGTCGTTCCGGTGCCGGTGCTCATGGCGGTCTCCCTACAGCTGGTAGGTGGAGTTGATGACGGCGCCCTTGCGCGCGTAGTGGATCAACGCGTCCTGGACGTCGAGGGGGTGGGTGGGGATGACGCCCTCGATGAGGTCCTCCTCGCGGGCGCCGTGCAGGGACAGCCCGAAGCGGCAGCAGTAGACCTTGCCGCCTTCGGCGATGAACGTCTTGAGCTGGTTGTTGATGTTGTGCTCGCCGGGGAAGGCGGAGTTGCCGACGGTGGGGAAACCGCGGGTGGCCAGGCAGTTGAGGGAGCCGGGGCCGTAGAAGTAGATGGCGGTCTCGAAGCCCTTGCGCAGGGCGCGGGTGGCCTGGAGGACGGCGACGAAGGACACGGACGACTCGTGGGCGATGCCGTGGACGAGGGTGAAGTAGGTCTCGCCGTCCTCGGCCTGGTAGTCGGGGAAGACCTTGGTGGAGCCGTAGATGCTGGAGCCCTCGGGGAGGGAGGGGTGCGGGATCTCGTCGAGTGACTTCTGCTCGACGTCGCTGAGCTGGGCGGCATGGGACATGGTTCGCTCCTTGTGCGAGGCGGGGGTTGGGCAGGGGGCGGTCAGTCGTAGAGGGCGGCGAAGGTGTCGCGGAAGACGAGGTCGGCGAGTCGGCCGCCGCCGGTGGCTTGCGCGAGACGGGCGTATTCGCCGGTGAAGTCGCCCCACGGCTGGTCACTGGCGAAGAGCACGCGGTCGTGGCCGATGCCGCGCTGCTCGATCTCCCGGGCGAGCCAGAGCGGCAGGAAGCCGATGGCCCAGGAGAGGTCGGTGTAGACGCGCTTGCCGGCGGCGATCCAGTCGAAGAAACGGGCACCGGCGAGCTTGATGTGCCCGCTCATCCCGCCGCCGAAGTGCACGAGATGGACGGGAACCCGGTCGGCGTACCAGTCGACGAGGTGGCCGACCTCGTCGATGTCGGAGGCGGCGCCGGGAGAGGTGTGGACGTGGACCACCAGGTCGTGCCGGGCAGCGGTGGCGAATATCCGGTCGAGCTGCGGACGGCAGGCCGGGTCGGTGGGGCGGCCGCCGAGCAGGAAGCTCAGCTTGAGCGCTTTCACGCCGGGCTCGCCCGCCAACGCCAGTGCCTGGCCGGTGCGTTGCTCGTCCTCGGGGCGCGGCGAGACCCACAGGCCCGCGCGGATCCGGTCGTCGGACTGGGCGGCCTCGATCGCCAGCTCGTTGAAGGAGAAGGCGACGGCCGGGTCGGGGACGCCGTAGTTGGGGATGACCAGGGCGCGTTCGGTGCCCTCGGCGTCCAGGTCGGCGACGAACTGCCTGATGGTGGCGCGGGCGGTGGTGTCGGGGTTGACGGGCGGCCCGCCGTAGAAGGGGTAGGCGGGCAGGACACCGATGTGCCGGTGGGCGTCGAAGACCATGGCCGTCAGCCGATCGGGAGGGCGGCCGCGAGGGCGTTGGGCGCGCCGGTGAGGGTGCCGCACACGTCGGCCAGGCGGCGCGAGGCGTCGATGTGGTCCGCGAGGAACCCGGCGTCCCGGCCCACCGCCTCGAACCGGCCCGAACCCCAGGTGTACTGCCAGGGCAGGCCCAGGAAGTACAGGCCGGGGACGTTGCTGACGCCCCGCCAGTGCATGGGGTAGCCGCGGCCGTCGAAGGCGGGAATCTCGATCCAGCGGTGATCGCGGGTGAAGCCGGTGGCCCAGACGACGGAGGTGATACCGGCCTCGGCGAGGTCGAGGGCGCCCGGCTGCCCGTCCGGCTGCCATACGGGCCGGTAGCGAGCTTCGGTGACCGCCTGGACACCATGGGCCTCGATATACGCGTCGATGGCGTCCTTGATGCTCTCGGCCACCGCGTCGGCGTGGTCGAG
The DNA here is from genome assembly GCF_040686075.1 of Streptomyces sp. NPDC086519. NCBI lineage: Bacteria > Bacillati > Actinomycetota > Actinomycetes > Kitasatosporales > Streptomycetaceae > Streptomyces > Streptomyces sp. NPDC086519. The sequence continues at coordinate 6,838 of NZ_JBFBJL010000004.1, read as the reverse complement.
GTTGGTCCTGAGGTCGTCGGCGAACTCCAGGACCGGTCCCTCGACGTCCTTGAGGCGGCCGTACAGGCGCATCCCGTCGCGGGCGAAGGCCCTCAGGTCGATGTCGCGGCCACCGTCGCGCCCGGTGACGTAGTGGTTGACCCGCAGGCGTACCGCGTCGGCGTCGTCGAAGCCGTCGATGCTCTTGTCGTAGTGGCCCATGTCGTCCAGCCAGGCCACGCAGTCACGGCCGCGGTAGAAGCGGGCGACCCGGGGCGCGCTGCCGACCGCGAGATGCACCTGCCGGCCGGCGAGGTGGAGGTCCTCGGCGATCTGGCAGCCGGACTGGCCGGTGCCGACCACGAGGACCGCGCCGTCCGGGAGCTGGTCGGGGTTGCGGTAGCCGGAGGAGTGGAGCTGTGCGACGCCGACGGGCAGCCGCTCGGCCATTCGGGGCAGCTTCGGGGTGTGGTACGGGCCGGTGGCCACGACGACCTGGTCGGCGGTGAACTCCCCGGCGGTGGTGCCGATCTCGAAGACTCCGCTCGCCGCGCGGCGCAGCCGGGTCACGGACACGCCCTCCACCAGCGGGGGCTGGAAGGCGGCGACGTACTCCTCCAGGTAGCGCACGATGTCGTCGCGGACCATGAAGCCGTCGGGGTCGGTCCCCGCGTAGGGGTGGCCGGGCAGCCTGCACTGCCAGTTGGGGGTCACCAGGCAGAAGGAGTCCCAGCGGCGCTCGCGCCACTCGTGCCCGACCCGATGGGCCTCGATCACCACGTGGTCGACGCCGCGCTCGCCCAGGCAGTGACTCGCCGACAGGCCGGCCTGGCCGCCGCCGACCACGGCCACCGTGTAGTGGGTTCCCGAGAGCCGGGGTGCGGGGGTCACCGTGCGCTCCCGTCGGCGTCGAGGAGCGCCTCGACGGTGACCTTGCCGTCGGCCGGGAAGGCCCGGACGCGTGCCGTCTCCTCGATCCGCTCCAGCTGACCTGAGGCGCCGGTGCAGGAGAAACCGAATTTCTCCCGTACCCTCTCACCGGCGATTCCGAGCGCCGTCCGACTCCGCTCCAGGAAGTCGGCCACTTCGTACTCGGTGCCCACCGTGAAGTAGTCCTCGATTACTGTGGAGGGGGAATAGCAACGCTGGATGCCACCGTCGGGCCAGCGCACATCGAAATACATCTCGGGCATGACATCCTCCATGCCTGGCGCCGAGGTCTTCGCACCTCGCCGCTGCGTGTGACCACCACTTCAGCCAGCGGCGATTACCGAACCAAGTCATCCGGACTAAAGCGGAGTTACGGAACCCTCACTCCGTGCCGGGCCCGGCACGGAGTGAGGGAATGTGCCTCTCAGGCAAATTCCGCCACCTGGCACGAGATCATGGAGAGCCGCAGGGCCGGCCCCCGCCATTTACCGGGGTAATTCCGCCGCTCGGCGGCTCCGGATATTCGCCCTGCCGGCCGAAGGCGTTCTGACGGCCGTTTCCGCACCCCCGGCCGCCCCCGCGAGGCAAGCGCGTGCCCCTGGCCTCTCCTCAGGCGCCGTGATCCCGGCCCGGTGCCGTTGTGCCCTCGCCGCTCCGGGCCAGGGGGTTCGGCAGCGGCAGGTAGCGCGCGTCGGCGCCGTCCGCACCGGTCCAGCGCAGCAGCAGGTTCGTCTTGCCGGGCAGGGTCGGGGACGTCAGCAGGCCGGTCGCCTCCGGGAGCGGATGCCGGGCCAGCTCCCGCCGTGCCGCGGGCCACGGATCGAAGCCGGGGTGGTGCTCGGCGAGCGCGGCGGCCACCTCGGTCAGGTGGTTGACGACCAGGCAGTACACCAGCCGCTCCCAGCCGGCGGCGCGGTCCACGTCGGCCAGCAGCTTGACCCCTTCGGCGTCCCGGTACAGCGCCTGCACCGGCATGCCGTCGGCGTCGACGGCGACCAGGGTGTTCTGCAGATGCGCTTCGAGGACGACGCCGTGCTCGGCGAAGGCGGTCAGGGCCGGGGGTACGACCGCCCGCAGATACGCCTCCCACCAGGCACCCGGCTCCGGCGCCGTGGCCAGCGGGTCGCCGTCGAAGCCCTCCACCAGGCCGGCGGCCAGCAGGGGGGTGGCTCCCGGCAGCAGCGGCCCGCGCAGCCCGTCCCGGACCAGCACGGCGAGTTCCTCGAAGGCGAAGCGGGCCGTGCGGTAGCCGCGGTCGCCGAGCCAGCCGGCGGGCCCGTCCATCGCCGTGAACGCGGCGCCGGCGGCGGCGTCCGTACGGCGCAGTTTTCGCAGGTCGTGCGCCCACAGACGGCGGACGTCGTTGGTGATCCGGACGTCCAGGCTGAACTTCAGGAAGAGGTCCCGCCGCGGCTCGTACACCGTGCGGACCGCGGCCGTCGGCCAGGTCACGAAGTCCGTCTCGCCGAGGCGCAGCAGCCGCCCGTCGGCGAAGGCCGGGGCGAGGTCGCGGGCGACCAGGTCGAGCTGCCAGGGGTGGGCGGGCAGCAGCCGGTAGCCCCGCGGTACGGCGGCCGGGGCGGCCAGTGCGTCCAGCGCGGCCGTGTCGCCTTCCTCCGCCACCTCGTCCTCGCGGACCGCGAGCAGCACCAGCGGGAACCGGGCGTGCGCCTCGGGGGCGTACGGCAGCCAGGCGGTGACCGGGCCGCCGCCGCGCGCCTTGGGGGCGGGGTGGTAGGGATGGCCGGTGATGAGGGACTGCTCCGAACGCAGATACGGGTCGTCCGGCGCCGTCGCCCGGGCGCGTGCCGTGAGCAGCGCGGCGACCGCGTCCCGGCTGTCGATCATCTCGGCCGGCAGGTCGCCGTTGGACAGGCCGGTGTGGCCGCGCAGCTCCTCGGCGACGAGTTTCACCAGTTCGGCGTGGCCGATGCGGTGCCAGGCGCCGTCCGCGTACACCTCGGGCGCGGCGGGCCGGCGCTCGCCGCGCACCCGAAGCAGCCGTCCGCCGCCGGGCAGCCGGTAGACCCGCGACGCCCCTTGCCCGCTGTCCGGGAGCGGCTGGGCCACCTCCCGCAGCAGGCAGTTGAGCAGGGGCGCGGCAGCGTACGCGTCGGCACGTTCGCCGACGGTGTCGCCGAGGGGCATGAGGTCCACGCGTTCCATTCGTTCTCTGTGTCCACACAGTCCGATCGTGATCAGTATGTCGCTTGTCACGGGTCATCATGACCGTCGTACCCGTCTCCGAGGAGCTCTCCCGTGCACCGTCCCTCACCCATCGAGACCCGGCTCGCCGCGGAGCTGGCCGAGGCGCGGCCGGACCTGGCCGACCGGTACGCGGCCGAGCTGCCCGGTGCGCGGGCGGCGGTGCTGACCCGGCTGTGGCGGGCGCTGGCGCACGAGCCGCTGCCGTGGGTGGCGCGCCGGGTGCGCGGGGCGCACAGCCTGGCCCTGTGGCTGGCCGACGGCCGGGCGCTGCACGGCCCGCGGGCGGATCCGTACGCCACCGGCGCGTATGCGACCGCCGTGCGTCTGGACTCGGTGGCGTACGACGATCCGGCACGGCTGATGACGGCCCTGGGGTGGCCGCACGCGGACGGGTTCGCGGCCGAGCTCGGGCACAGCGTCGCGTCGACGGCGCTGTCGCGGGCCGATCAGGAGTCTTCCGGGAAGGAGTGGCCGGAGCACGACTGGGAGTGGGAGCAGCGGGTCGTCGACGGGCACCCCTTCCACCCCAACTGCCGTTCCCGGCCCGGTTTCTCGGCGGTCGAGCAGCTGGCGTACGGGCCGGAGCACCGGCCGGTGGTGCGGCTGGGGACGGTTCCGGTCGCGGCCGGGGAGTGCCTGCTGACCGGTGACTGGCCGGACGAACTCCGTGACGGGGGGCGGCTGTTGATTCCGGTGCACCCCTGGCAGAGCGCCCACGTCCTCAAGGGCGGCCCCGCCCGGCCCTGGCGCGACGCGCACCCGCTGATGTCCCTGCGCACCCTCGCGCTTCCCGGTGGACCGCATGTGAAGACCGCGCTCAGCGCCCGGCTGACCTCCTCCGTGCGGGACATCTCGGCGTACTCGGTCGGCGCGGCGATGACGTTGTCGTCGTTCGCGACGGACCTGGCGTCCCGGACGGACGGACTCCTGCACATCACCCGCACGCTGGGCGCGGCGACCGCCGACTCCCCTGATCTGGCGGCCCTGTTGCGCGAGTCGCCGCAGGTGTACGCGGCACCGGGGGAGCAGGTCCTCCCGGTGGCGGCCCTGGCCACCACCGCTCTGCCTCAATCGGCGTCCTGGCTGGCCGACTTCACGCGTCTCACCCTGACGGTGGGCCTGCGGCTGCTGGACCTGGGGGTGGCCCTGGAGGCGCACGGCCAGAACCTCCTGGTCGTGCTCTCCGAGAGCGGCGCGCCGCTGCGCCTGGTCTACCGCGACCTGGCCGACATCCGCCTCAGCCCCGCCCGTCTCACCCGCCACGGCATCACCCCGCCGGGACTGACCGGCCGCCTGGTCACGGACGACGAGACGGCGCTGCGCCGCAAGCTGTTCGGCTCCCTGGTCGCGGGCGCGCTGGCGGGCACGGCGGGTTCGGGACCGGCCCTGGCGACGGCTCTGGAGGCGGCCGTACCGCATCTGCCGGCCACCCCCGATCTGACGGCCCTCCTCGAAGGCCCGCTGCCGGCCAAGGCGCTGACCCTGATGCGGCTGTCCCCGCAGGTGCCCGGAGACCAGTGGGCGGTACTGCCGAACCCGCTCGCCGCCCTGCGTTGACCATGCCGGTCACTCCTGTTCACCGGTCCGGACCTCGTTTTGGAGCCCGGCACCTTTGATCAATAGGATCCGCCGATGATCAGAACACATCGGTTGGCGGCAGGAGTCTGCGCTCTGCTCGCCGCCCTGGCGGGCGGGATCGCGTTCCCCGGCCAGGCGGTCGCCGACGAGACCGAACAGGCCGCTCCCAAGGTGGAGCTCGTGCTGGACGTCAGCGGTTCCATGCGGACGGCGGACATCGACGGCGGGACGCGGATGGCCGCGGCGAAGCAGGCGTTCAACGAGGTGCTGGACGCGACGCCCGAGGGGGTCCAGCTCGGCATCCGCACGCTGGGCGCCAACTACCGCGGCAACGACCGCAAGGAGGGCTGCAAGGACACCGCGCAGCTCTACCCGGTCGGCACGCTCGACCGCACCGAGGCGAAGACCGCCGTCGCCACGCTCACGCCGACCGGCTGGACGCCGATCGGCCCCGCGCTGCTCAAGGCGGCCGACGACCTCCAAGGCGGTAGCGGGACCCGCCGTATCGTCCTGATCAGCGACGGCGAGGACACCTGCCAGCCGCTGGACCCGTGCGAGGTGGCCCGCGAGATCGCCGCCAAGGGCGTCGGGCTGACCATCGACACCCTCGGCCTGGTGCCGGACGCCAAGACCCGCGACCAGCTCAGCTGCATCGCGGACGCGACGGGCGGCACGTACACCTCCGTCCAGCACAAGGAGGAACTGACCGACCGGGTGGGCCAGTTGGTGCATCGGGCGGCGGACCCCGTGGTCACGCCGGTGGCGACCGAGGGGACGGACCAGTGCTCGTCCGCGCCCACGCTGAAGTCCGGCCTGTACACCGACCGTGAGGAGTTCGGGCAGCAGCGCTGGTACAAGGTCGACGTCGACCCGGGCCAGGAGCTGCGGGCTTCGGTGAGCGTCGCGGCCGACCGGGCCGTCAACGCCGACTACGGGGTGCTGCTGCGGGCGGTGACCGTGCACGGGCGGGAGATCGTGCGCGGCGAGGCGTCGGGCCTCGGGCGTACGGACGTGATCTCGACCGGGCTGCGGTACCCGAAGGCCGAGAGCGACGACGAGGACACCACCCCGGAGACCGTCTGCCTCCAGGTGACCAACTCCTTCTCGGCCGCGTCCGGGGTGAAGACCAGCCCCGGTCTGCCGGTCGAGCTGACGGTCGACGTGGTGGACGGGCCGTCGCAGGCGTCCGACGTCGCCTCCTTCGGCCTCGGCCGCGGCTGGTGGCTGCTCGGCGCCCTGGTGCTGACCGGCTTCCTCGCGGGTCTGGTGTGGGGTTGGGTGTCGCGCTGGCGGATCGCGGTCTGGAGGACCAACTGATGTCGATCACACGTGTGTTGAGCGCCGCCCTGCTGACGGTGGGGCTGGCGGTGGGGCCGGCCGCGGGTCCGGCGGTCGCGGACTCCTCCCCCTCCCCCAGCGCCTCGGCGGACAGCGGCGCGCCCACCCAGGCAGGCACGTCCTTCCGTACGGCGACGGAGATCGACCAGGGGCAGCAGGCGACGGCGAGCGGATCGACCGGCGACTACCTGTACTGGTCCTTCCCGGCCGACGCCGGGCAGCGCCCCGACGTCAAGGCGACGGTGAAGCTGCCCGGCTCGCACGCCGCGCAGACCTGGCAGCTCGACGTGTACGACGGGCTGCGGCGCCGGCAGGCCTGCCAGTACGGCGCGCAGACCCGCACGGCGGCGCAGGGTGCCACGTCGGTGGAGCTGGCCTGCGTGATGCGTACCGTGCGGGCCTGGTCGGAGCCGTGGGCCGACGACCCGCTGCCCGGCACGTACTACATCCGGCTCACCGTGTTGGACCTGACCTCGGCCGACCTCGGTCAGCCGGTGAGCGCCGAGGTGAAGGCGGACTCCAAGGACATCGGCGGCGCGGCGGCGGTGGACGGTTCGCTGGCCAAGCCGCTGGTGCCCGGGATCGCCGTCACGTCCGGGTCGGACCAGGGCAGTTCCTCGTCCACGAAGTCGGCCGTGCTGTCCGGCATCGAGCCCGACGGCGGCTGGTCCTCCGGCTGGTGGAGCGACCGCTGGGTGTGGACCGGGATCGGCGGGGTGCTGGCCGCGCTGGCGGGAATAGGCGGGCCCCGCGGGGGCGTGGCCGGATGCTGTGCCCGGTCGGCTCCGGCGCCGGTCTTGGCAGT